>CALVHS010000042.1 GCA_944328665.1 uncultured Clostridia bacterium
CATCCCCGCAAGATGCAGCGAGCACAGGAAAACGTCCTGCGGGCGGCTTCCTTCTCCCGCGCCCCTCGGGCGCGCTGCGCAGGGCGCGGAGCGTCCGCGCGTTTCTATTTCAGTAAGTCTTTTTATAAATGGTAGATACACCCCCGCTTTTCTGACACAATAAACACCGTATTCTGACTGCACCTTCGTATCAGATTTCGGGGTGTAAAATTACAAAAGCAACAGCCCGCGCATTCTCTCGATGCACGGGCTGTTTTTATCACTTGACGGAACGACGAAAAGCGCGGACGCGCCACGCTTATCTATTATTCAGTTCCCGCAGGCTCCTCCTCTGCTCATGGCTGCACCCCCTTGGGCGGGCGCCAGCATGTACACATTTTGCCATCGGACAGGCGGAAGCCCGTATCTTCGCACACAGGGCAATGCCATTGCGGGCGCAGATCCTGCTCCGAAAGCCCGAGCCGCGCAAGGATACGCGCCCGTGTGACCATGAGCGACTTACGGCGGAGGATCAACCCCGCAGCGCTCTCCCGATCGTCGTTCACCTCGGCACGGGCGATCTGAGGATCGAGCCCCGCAAGCTCGCGCCGCACGCGGGCATAGTCGGCATCGTGTTCCGCCTTCGCGTTCGCCGCGTCTGCCAGCGCGATCGCGTGCGCACGGACGGGCGCATAGTGCCTCTCTCGCGCCGCACGTGCCTCGTGGTCCGTTTCCTGCCGCGTGAGCGTCGGGCTTGACGCCGTTTCTTTCTTCGGGGTTTCTTCCTCTCTGACCGCAAGTTTCCTAAGGCTTTTATCAACGGAATATCTGCTCAGGCGGCTGCGGTTCGTCCCCCTGCGCGGACGATGGATGATCCCTGCGCGGAGCAGCCTGCCGATCGCCGCGCCCACTGCGTCCTCGCTTCGTCCGAACATGGCGGCAAGCCGCGCACAAGACGTCTCGACGCCGCGCCGCGCGTTCGGGTTCGTCAGATGCGATAAGAAAAAGCTGACGATCTCCTCTTCCAACGCGGTCAGACGGCGCATCCTGCCGCCGATCTCGAATTGGTGTTCGAACAGGAAACGATAGCGGCGGAAACAGCCTCCGGGCGTATCGATATGTAATGCATAACGGCGTCTGCCGTATTCCTCCCGCTGATGATACCCGTCCACGTTCCGCAGCGTTCCGAGGGCGCGGGCGGCGCTCGATACGGACACGCCCGCCGTCGCCGCAAGCCCCGTGCGCGTGAGCACGCACTCCGCGTCCGTATCTCTGCGGCGGTTGGAAAAGCTGAAAATCACGCTTGCCACGCGTCCGGTCGCACCGGAAAGCCCCATCCGCGCCAAGGCGTACGGGTATCGAAAAAAGGTATTCAGTTTTTCCGCCGTGTTCGCCATAGTTCTCCTTGTTCCCCTGCGCGGAGGATTTTGTCCGGCTTCGAGCTCGATCCTTTTCCCCGTTTGCGGGGATTTCCCTGCCGACGTCGCCGATCGGATCGGCAGCTCCCCTCCCCGCATGCGGGGAATATCATCAAACATTTCTTCACGCGCTGCGCTGGTCAACTCCCCGTATGCGGGGGAATTTTGCTCGACGTCGGCGCCGCAGATTCCCCGCCATCGGGGATATTACGAAAGTATCCTACGGAGCGTTTGTTCGATGTCGGCGCGGTATGCGCTTTGCAAGCGATAAACTGCCGACTGATCTTCAAACCGTTCCGCCACTTCCGCGATCCTCTCCGCGATCCATTGCACCGCGTTCGCATAGCCTGTTTTGCCGCTGAACTCCCCTTCACGGAAATAGGCTTCGGGATCGATCTTCTCGCCGCATACTTCCCGCACGAAAAACTCCGCTTTTACTTCGTCTACCGTGCTTTGGAGGCGGACCTGATATCTCACGTGGTCGTGCCAGAGCGGCAGCCACATTTCAAATTGCTGTCCGTTGAACGTCCAACTGTGGTTGTACCTGTCTACCGCTTTCACAAGCTGCCTTATGAGCTTTCCTCTTGCCTTCTCCGTCATATTCGCCCTCCGTTCTTTATTCGTTTTGAATAATTATATTACTCATTTTGAATAAAGTCAAGTATTATTTTTCATTTTGAATAAAATGAATTTTATGAATACTTTTTCGGAAAGGCTTACCGAACTGCGAAAAGAACGCGGACTTACCTTAAAACAAGTATCAGCTGCGTTGTCTATTCCGCTTCAAACGTATGCCAATTATGAGCATGGAACCCGACAACCGCCAATCGAACTTATTGTGGAAATCTGCAAATTCTACTGTGTTACATCTGATTATTTGATTGGGCTTTCAGACAGCTATTGAGCTGAGCTTTAATAATCTCTTCGGCGGTTTCCCCGTATATATTTGCAAGGACAAGAACTTGTTCTATCCCAATTTTTCTGTTGCCATTCTCATAATTTGAAAATCCCGAGACACTCACCCTCAAAACGGCGGCAACTTCGGCACGGGTTTTTCCGCTCTGTTCCCGCAGCTCCCGCAAGGTCATCCCATCGTTCATGCTCCTACCTCAAACGCCCCCACGGGCGTTTATTCTTTTTTCAAATACAGCTTGCCATTGATGCAGCCGATCACGCCGGAGGACATCAGCTTGCCGACGTTATAGGTGACTGTGGAACGGGAACAACCCAGACGGCGCGCGACGTCCTCGTAGTCCACGCGGCGCGCGCCATCCGCCAGCTCGTCTGCAAGCAAGCAATACAGCCGCGTCTCGTAGTTTTCCAGCTTCATAACCGCGCCTTCCATCGTCCTCTCCTTCCGGCAGCTCCACCGCCGTTTTTGCCGTTTTTTTCGCGATTTTTGCCCCCTCCTTCGGGGTGGCTCGAAAATCCGCTATTCAGCGGATTTTCGAGAAATTACATGCGGTTTCTACGCTTTTTTAGCGCCCGCGCGGCAAAGCCGCGCGGGTAGTAGCCCGCAGTCCGTTTATTTTCTGCGCGATTTTGGAAGAAATGGCATAATTTTCAAACGACTTTCGCCCAATAGGGCGAAAATCGCCTTTCGGTTCGTCTCGAATTTGAAAATTTATCATGTCATTCCTTCTTTTCAAAATCGCGCAAAATCAAATAAACGGATAACAACGCCGCCGCGCCGCTGGTGCCGCCTTGCTTTACTGTATCGGATCTTCACGCCGTTCTCCGCTTTGGCTTGTCCTCTTGGTCGCGGACGCGCACTTCGTCCTCGCCCACCAAAAGCGTTTCCCATGTCGCAAGATCGAGCGGTTTATCCTTTGCCTGATACATTTTCCACCACGTTCTGCCGTCATAGTCCGCCATACCGCGGCGCGGAAAAATGTATGTGCCGCGATCAAACAC
>CALVHS010000043.1 GCA_944328665.1 uncultured Clostridia bacterium
TTTTGATTGCCTTTTTTGTAAAAATCATGTAAACTGAACGCACGCGGATGTGGCGAAACTGGCAGACGCGCCGGACTTAGGATCCGGTGGGTGACCATGCAGGTTCAAATCCTGTCATCCGCACCAAGCGAGGACAAGGGCGCATCTTGCGCCCTTTCTTCCCGTCTCGGGCTTCGGCTGGATATATCTTATGGATCCGTTTCGTCTATTTTGCCGTAAATCGTTGTCTTTTCATAGAAAATATGATATACTTTAACTGCGCTATAATTGAATTTGCAGTTTGTATCTTTATTTTCCGTTATAAAGGCAGTTTTGTGCCAACGATCGGAGATACAATGCAGGGCGTGTCTTCGGTTGAAGGCACGCTTTTTAGCGCTTGATGCTTTGCATAAAAATTAAGGAGAACAATATGAAGCGAAAATTTTTGATTGCGATGATGACCATGTTCATGGTGATTTGCTGTGCCGTCGGGCTCGCCGCGTGCGGTAATGGCGCAGGGGAAAATACGCACGAGCATACATATGCTTCGGAATGGTCGTCAGATGCAACGTACCACTGGCATGCCGCCACATGCGGGCACACCGATGAAGCGGAGAACAAGCAGCCGCACATCCCCGCCGTTGCCGTTCGTGAAAATGAGGTGCCCGCAACTTGTACCACAGACGGCGGCTATGACGAAGTGGTGTATTGCTCTGTATGCCGCTACGAGATCAGCCGCACACCGCACACGACGGGCGCTATTAACCACAGCTACGGCGAACCCATGTGGTTATGGGACGAATTCACTTCTGCTACGGCTGTGTTCACCTGTGCAAACGACAGCACGCATGTTGAAAAAGTGACCGCCACGATAACCGGTGAAGATACCATCCCCGCGACATGCACAAGCACGGGCGTGCGCACCTATACGGCGACGGTAACTTTTGGCGGACAAACATATACCGACGCCGAGACGGAAAAGATCCCGTTTGCGGAACATGTTTTCTCTGAAAAATGGATATACGATAATGAGCGTCATTGGCAAACGTGTACTATTTGCGGAGGAACCGGCGAGGAAGAAAACCATGATTTTGCAGAAGGCACCTGTTCTGATTGCGGTATACCGCAATCGGGTGCAAAACTATCTTATTCGTACGAACATTCTGCATACTATGTCAACGGTATAGGCACATGCACCGATACTGATATAACGATACTCTCTGAAATTCGGGGTAAACCGGTGATATCGATCGCCAACGGAGCGTTTAAAAATTGCAGTTCGCTGACAAGCATAACCATTCCGGACAGTATAGAGAGAATTGGCAACGAAGCATTTTCCGGTTGCCGCTCGCTTACAGGTGTCACCATGCTAAACGGTGTGACAAGTATCGGCAGCCGAGCATTCTTTGAGTGCGTTTCGCTTAAAAGTATTACGATCCCGAGCAGCGTGGTGAGCATAGCGGGGGATGCGTTCTATGATTGCAATACTCTTTCCGAAGTATATATTACAGATATAGCCGCATGGTGTAATATAGATTTCAGCGGAGATGTTTCTTCCAACCCGCTGTTGTATGCGAGCAATCTCTATTTAAATGACGAACTTATTACAGAACTGACTGTTCCGGACGGCGTTACGAATATCGGAATTTTTGCGTTCTGTGGTTACAGTTCGCTTACAAGCATCACTATACCCGACAGCGTGACGAGTATAGGTGACGATGCATTTTCTGATTGCAGTGCGCTCAAGATTGTCACTTTCGGAGAAAACAGCCGGCTGGTAAGTATCGGCAGCGAGGCGTTTAAAAATTGCAGTGCGCTGACGGACATTATTATTCCCGACAGCGTTACGAGTATAGGAGGTTATGCATTCTATAATTGCAGTGCGCTGACGGACATTATTATTCCGGACAGCGTTACGAGTATAGGATATCATGCATTCTCTAATTGCAGTGCGCTGAAGACCGCCGCTTTCGGAGGAAACAGTCGGTTGGCAAATGTCAGCAGTGGAATGTTTGCAGATTGCAGTTCGCTTACAAGTATCAATATCCCCGACGGTGTGAAGACTATCGACTATGACGCGTTTAGCGGTTGCAGTTCGTTGACAAGTATCACTATACCTGCGGGCGCGACAAATATCGATAGTGGAGCGTTCGCAGGTTGTACGAAACTTGTTGAGGTATATAACAAGAGCAGTTTGCCGCTGACGATCGGAAGTACCGATCATGGATATGTGGCGTACTATGCAGCAAATATTTATACAGAAGACGGAATGTCTTGGTTTACAGATACAAAAGACGGATACCGCTATTTTTATAATAAAGAAAAAGACGCAAGTTATCTTATGGGGTACTATGGAACAGAGGCAATTATTTCTTTACCCGAATCGTTTCAGGCGTATAACGGTGATATAAAAACCGAATACGGTATTTTTCCGAGTGCATTCAGCTATTGTGTGGATTTGAAGAGCGTCACTATTCCCGACAGCGTGACGAGTATCGGAATAAATGCGTTCTATAATTGCAGCGGTCTTACAAGCATAACCATTCCCGACAGTGTGACGAGCATCGGCGGTTCTGCGTTCTATGGTTGCAACGCGCTAACTATCTATTGCGAGGCGGCAGACAATGTCGGCTGGGGTGGCAATTGGAATAGCAATGACAGAAATAACGCCTGTCCTGTGGTGTGGAATTGCAAGACAAATGAGACTGCAGGCGACGGCAATATCTATACCGTTATCGACGGCATACGGTATGCGCTTAAAGACGGTGTTGCGGCCGTAGTAGGGCAGCCAACAAATATCTACGGCTCGATCACGATACCTTCGAGCGTGACGTATAAAGGCGTATCTTACAGCGTGGCAAGTATTGGATATCGTGCGTTTTACGGCTGCAATTCACTTGCAAACATAACCATTCCCGACAGCGTGACGAGTATCGGCGAAGATGCATTCTATGATTGTAGTTCGCTTACAAGTATCGTCATTCCCGACGACGTGACAAGTATAGGAGCATATGCGTTCTATGGCTGCAGGTCGCTGAAAACAGATATCATCATACCCGACGGAGTGACGAGTATAGGAGAATCTGCGTTCCAAGACTGCAGTTCACTTACAAGCATTGCCATACCCGACGGCGTGACAAGTATCGGAGAATATGCGTTCGAAGGTTGCAGTGCGCTAAAAACAGTTACTTTCGGACAAAACAGCCGGTTGCCAAGTATAGGAGAATATGCGTTCAGTGTTTGCTATAATCTGACAAGTATCGCTATACCCGACAGCGTGACGAGTATTGAACGCTCCGCGTTTTCTGGTTGCAGTGCGCTAAAAACAGTTACTTTCGGAAAAAACAGTCAGTTGACAAGTATCGGTTATAGTGTGTTCTCTGATTGCTCATCACTTACAAGTATGATCGTTCCCGACAGCGTGACGAGTATAGAAAATTATGCCTTCTCTAATTGCTATGGGTTAACCGTCTATTACGGTGGCACTGCGGAAGAATGGTCGGCGATCAACATCGGCTCAAGCAATACGCCGCTTACCTCTGCCACGGTGTACTATTACAGCGATGAGCTGACAGAAGAGCAGAAAGCAGACGGCAATAATTATTGGTACTATGTAGACGGCGTTCCTACCATTTGGACAAAAGAGACAAATTGAAACAATCACATCAAAGCCGCTCCGAAAGGGGCGGTTTTGCTATGCTAAAAACGGAGCGCAAAACAGGGATAAAAATAAAAACGGCAATAAGGCGTGCGCTTATATACAAGTCGGCGGCAGAGCAGACAATGCGCCTGTCGCTTTGCGGCAGAGAATATGCGGAAATTTTCTTGACAAAATTAGTTCTATATAGTATTATATGATCGTACTGTTGGCAGACGCATGCGGAACAGCCGATGCGGACGGCCATATCCTGCATAGCTGCAGCGTAAAAAATGTTTATGCGGACGAGGGCGTCGAAGGGGTGTTCGGTTGAAACGGTTATGCCGAACTTGCCGCCGCGCAGAAAAAGTAAAAGTTTATGGTATTTCCCATCAAAGAGAAGATCAAGAACCTGAACGTCGTTATCGGCTGCCCCATAGGCTGCCGGTATTGTTATGCGCGCAACAACTGCCGCCGCTTTCATATCACAGACGATTTTTCCAAACCGCAGTTTTTTGAGAACAAGCTCCGTTTATTCGAGACAAAGGAGCCGAAAGTTTTCCTTTTGACGGGCATGAGCGATTTCGCCTATTGGCAGGAAGAGTGGATACAGAAGGTATTTGAAAAGGCGGCGCTGACGCCGCACAATCAATATCTTTTCCTCACCAAGCGCCCCGAACGGCTGCATATACAAACGCAGCTCGATAATCTTTGGTTCGGCGTGACCGTCACCTGTGCGGCGGAAAAAGAGCGCATCGAAATTTTGAGGCGCAACGTAAAGGCGAAGCATTATCACGTCACCTTCGAGCCGCTCTCCGACGGCGTGGGCGAAGTCGATTTTACGGGCATCGATTGGGCGGGCATCGGCACGGAAACGGGAAACTGCAGGGGCAAGATCTCTACCAAGAAAGAGTGGGCGGATAGTTTATGTATGCAGGCAAATGCGCGGGGCGTCCCCGTCTTTATGAAAGAGGCGCTGGAAGGCATCGTTTTGACCGATGAGATGATACAAAAATTCCCAAAGGAGTTTGCTCTATGAAGGAGAGGCAGGGCGGATTTTTGATATCCAAGATAAAAAGGATCGGCGGGCGCAGGTTGGATAAAATTTTGCAGCAGAAGAATATCGGCGCATTCAACGGCGCGCAGGGCAAGATCTTGTATGTGCTTTGGCAGGGCGGAAAGATGACGGCGACGGAGATCTCCAAAAAGAGCGGCCTTGCCAAGACGACGCTCACCGCCATGCTCGCGCGGATGCAGGAGCAGGGACTGATCCGGACGGAGGAGAACGCGAACGATAAGCGCAGCGCGCTCGTCTGCCTTACGGAAAAAGCCGCCGCGCTCAAAGGCGAGTACGACGGCGTGACCAAAGAGATCGAAGAGATTTATTATAAAGGCTTTTCGGACGAGGAGATCGACCGGTTTGAAAACTGCCTGAATCGTATCCTGAAAAATCTGGAGGAGAACGCATGAACGACATAAAGATAAGCGAACTTCTCGTAAAAACGGTGCTTACAAAGTCGAACCTTCCCATTGCGGGGTACTCGATCAATCCCTATGTCGGCTGTATGCACGCCTGCAAATATTGCTATGCCTGCTTTATGAAGCGCTTTACGGGGCACGACGAGCCGTGGGGGACTTTTCTCGACGTCAAATACTGGCCGCCCGTAAAAGCACCGCAGAGATACGACGGACAGACGATGATCGTCGGTTCGGTCACGGACGCCTACAACCCGCAGGAAGAGTTGTTCCGGCGCACGCGGACGTTCCTCGAAGAGATGCAGGGCGCTAAAATAAACCTGATCATAACGACCAAATCCGACCTCGTGCTGCGCGATCTCGACCTCATCAAAACTTTCCCCTCTCCGCTCATAAGCTGGTCGGTCAATACGCTCGACGAAAAATTCAAGGACGATATGGACAGCGCCGTTTCCATAGAGCGCAGGATCGCGGCCATGAAAAAGTGCCACGAAGAAGGCATACGCACGACCTGCTTCATCTCGCCTATTTTCCCCGAGATCACCGAAGTATTTGACATCATAGAAAAAATCAAGGACTTCTGCGACTATATCTGGCTGGAAAACCTGAACCTGCGCGGCAGCTTCAAGGCGGACATCATGAACTATATCGAGCAAAAGTATCCGGCTCTTTTGCCGCTGTACCGCGAGATCTATACCAAGAACGATATGACCTATTGGAAAGTATTGGATCAAAAAGTTGCGGACTACGCCCGCGCAAACGGCTTTTTGTATGTGATCGACGAAGAACCGTTCCTGCGCAATCCCACGGGCAAACCCGTCATCATAAACTATTTCTATCATTCGCAGATCAAGCGATCGGCAAAGACGGGGCGGAAAGGAGGAGATCGATCATGAAAGTAGGGATCATACGCTGCATGCAGACGGAAGACTACTGCCCGGGCACGGCGGATTTTCGCGCGGTCGCGCAAAAGACGGGCGCTTTTGAAGGCGTTGCCGAAGAGATCGAAATAATAGGCTTTACGAACTGCGGCGGATGCCCGGGGAAAAAAGCGGTCTTGCGCGCCGGGGAGCTTGTCCGCCGTGGCGCCGACACCATCGCTTTGGCGAGCTGCATCCGGAAGGGGACGCCCGTCGGCTATCCCTGCCCGTTTGCAAAAAAGATGGAGGAACTCATCGAAAAAGAAGCCCCGTCCGTCCGCATCATCGGCTATACCCATTGAAGCGTTCCCTTTTCCGCACGACGCGGGGAAGGGGACTTATTTTTTATGCTCCGTGCGGAAGCGATGCGGCGTTGTGTTCGTCCGCCGTTTGAATTGGCGGATGAAGTGTTCCACGCTCACATATCCGCAGCGCTCCGCGATGCGCTCCACGCTCTGCCCGGTGGAGAGCAGCAATTCTTCGGCAAGCTGGATGCGGGCGGCGATCACATCGGAGAGGAAAGTCGCTCCGAAGTACCGTTTATACAAAACGTGGAAATAGCCGCAGCTCACGCCGAGCTTGTCAGCCTGCTTCTCCACGCTCCACTCCGAGGCGGGGGAACGGAACACCGCCTCCCGAAGGGCAAGAAAGGGAGAAAAGAGCTCCCCCCGTATATCGACTTCGGCGGCGAGCATATCGCAAAGTGCGCCGGCGAGTGCGCCGAGCACGCTTTCCCGCGTGCGGCGGGAGGAAAAGAATTCGTCAAGCATCATGGAAAAGAGCGAAAAGAAGCGCCCGCTCTCCCGCAGCGGGAGCGGCTTTCCGAACGGGAATCCCTCGAACATGAGGGGCGTATCGCTTTCCAGATACATCCAGCAGTCGGTATACGGCTCTCCGTCGGCACGGTAGTGATGGCGCTGCCCTGGCAAATAGAAGACGGCCGTTCCCGGCCCCGCTTTTTGCCAGCCTTCCTCCGTTTCAAAGAGGGCGGGCGATTCCACGAGCAGCAGCAAATAGCAATCGTGCCCGTTCGGCCGCAGGGCGTGAAAGGTGTCTTCGTGCGTCGTCTCTCCCATGCGCAAAACGTTCATCTTCTCCTCCGAGATAAGAAACAGTCAATTTTTCATCATTATACTCCATTGCGGGCGCGCTGTCAATATGGTATGATATGTTCATAGAAAAAAGGAGGCGCATCATGGCATTTGTTCCCAAGCACACCGACTTTACGCTGAGCCCGTACACGGGGCTCACGCGCGAGAGCTGGCTGGAAGCCGCGAAATATCTCTTGGAAAACGTCTTTTCGCGCATCGGCGGCTTTGACGCCCCCGTCGTCGTGCCGCGCGTGGAAAAGGACATCACCTATCCCCATTTGAACGCCCCTTCGGACATTCGGGCGGCGGAGGAGAGCGCGGAACGCTTTGAAGGGCTCACGCGCACCTTCTTTATCGCGGCGCCCCTCATTCACGAAGAGCCCGAAGTGAAGATCGCGGGCATTTCTCTTCGCGAATACTATAAGGCGCATATCCTCGCGTCCTGTACGCGGGGAGAAAAAGAATACGTCGGCACCTATGAAGCCTTGCAGGCGCTGACGGGGCATGCCGATCCCGATCGCTGCTTTCAGCAGACGGTGGAGACGTGCGCGCTCGTCATCGGGCTGTGGGCCTCTAAGGAAGAGATCTGGGACGCCTATACAAAAAAGGAGAAGGGCCGCATCGCGGCATTCCTCCAAAGTTATGCCCGTGCGCATACCGTGCCGCAAAACTGGCGGCTCTTCAATATGCTCGATATGGCATTCCTGCACATGGAGGGCTATGCGATCGACGAGGAGATCATGCTCGACCACGCGCAGAGCATCCTCCATTATTATGCGGGAGACGGCTGGTACCGCGACGGGCATTCGTTTGATTATTATTCCTGCTGGGCGTTCCAATTTTACGCGCCCCTCTGGAACGTATGGTACGGCTATGCCAATCTTCCGAAGATCGCCGCCGCCTTCGAGGAGCATTCGCACGCCCTGATGAGGACGTATCCGCAGTTTTTCGACGAAGCGGGCCGCACGAACATGTGGGGCAGGAGCTGCATCTACCGTTTCGCTTCGGTGAGCGCCTTTGACGGCGATCTCCTTCTTCCGCATCCCTCGGTGGACTGCGGATGGGCGCGGCGCATCGCCTCGGGCAGCCTCATGCAGTTTTTGGGAAGGGACGATTTTTTGGCGGACGGCGTGCCGACGCTCGGCTTTTACAGGCAGTTTTCCCCCCTCGTGCAGGGATATTCGTGCGCGGGATCGGTATTTTGGATGGGAAAGGCATTTCTTTTTCTGCATCTGCCGAAAGAGCATCCCTTTTGGACGGCGAAGGAAAACAACGGCGTATGGGAGAAGATGGGCGCGCGCGAAACCGCCCAAACGGTGCTGAACGGCCCCGCGCTCGCCTTCACCAATCACAAGGCGAACGGCGCGACCGTTCTGCGCACGGGCAAGATCGTCAAGGACCGCGGCGACAAGCACGGGATGTGGAACTACGGCAAGCTCGCCTACTCCACGCAGTACCCGTGGGAGAGCGCGCCTTCGGAGGGGATCGAAGCGATGCAGTACGTCCTCGAAGAGCACGGCGCCTATCAGCGCCCCAACGTCATTTTATGGCACGGCATAAAGGAGGGCGTCCTGTACCGCAGGCAGTTCTTTGATTACGATCTCCTCCGCGAGAGCTTTTGGATGCATGCCGTCGATCTTGCCGATTTCCCTGTGCCTTACGGCATCTTCCGCGCCGACCGCCTGCGCCTTTTCCGCCGCCCCGTCACCCTCACTTTGGGCAGCTTCGGCTTTCCCGACAACGGCACGATGATCATCCGTCTCGCACAAGGGAACGCGCAGGCGATCGTCTTAAAAGGGTATGACGCGCAGGGGAACAAAAAGCAGATGGCGATGACGGTGTGGGGGGAGTGGGAGCTCGACGTCGTCAAAAGCCGCGGCACGAACCCCGATTCGGAGCATTCGATCGTCATTGCGGCAAAAACGGCGCGCAAAAAGGAATACGGCTATGAACCCTATCTCCTTTTATCGCAGGTCTTAACGCGCGAAGATCATAAAGATTTTTCGCCCTTCGACCTCTTCCCGCTCGTCGGCGTCAGGGCGGAGGACGAACGCAATTATTCCGCTTACGGCAAGACGGTGCTGCAATTCGTGGGCAAGACCGTGACGCTCGATTTTGATGGCATCGAAGGAAATCTACAGCTTTGAGAGGGTATCGTGGAAAGAGCGTTTTGGCAGGATATCGCCGATAAAATTTTACGGAAGGAGCGCGCCGTTGCGGCGCGCAATGCGGGAAGGATCCCTTATACGGCGGAAAGCGGCGCGTTCGACGACATGGCGGAGAAAAATATCTGCTGGTGGACGAACGGCTTTTACGCCGGGCTTTTATGGCAGCTTTACGGCTGGAGCGAGGAGAAGATCTTCCGCGCCGCCGCCGAAAAGATCGAAGAAAAGCTCGATCGAAATCTCCTTTCGGCGCAGGGCATGGATCACGACAGCGGCTTCAAGTGGCTGCTCACGTCCGTCGCTTCTTACCGCCTGACGGGCAGCGAAGAAAGCAAAAACCGCGCCCTGCTCGCCGCGAACGATCTTGCGGGCCGCTTCAACCTCGCGGGCGGATTCATCCGCGCATGGAACGACGGCGGCGACGGGAAGACGGCGGGTTGGGCGATCATCGACTGCATGATGAATTTGCCCCTTCTCTATTGGGCATCGGGAGAGCTGCATGACCCCAGGTTTGCGCACATCGCCCGCCGCCATGCCGAAACGGCGCGCAAGGCATTTGTGCGGGAGGACGGTTCGGTCTGTCACATCGTGGTGTTCGAGCCGCAGACGGGGGAACGTCTTTATTCCCTCGGGGGGCAGGGATACGGACACGGCAGCAGTTGGACGCGCGGACAGGCATGGGCGCTCTACGGCTTTGCGCTCTCTTATCTTCATACGAAGGAACAGAGCTTTCTTGTGACGGCGGAAAAAGTCGCGCGCTATTTTTTGGCGCAGATCCCCGAAAATTCGCTCATCCCCGCCGATTTCTGCCAGCCGCCCGAACCCGCGCGGGAAGATTCGTCCGCTGCCGCCATCGCCGCCTGCGGGCTCATCGAATTGTGGAACGCGACGGGAAGCGAAGCGTACTTGAACGGCGCGGAGCGCCTTTTGCGAGCGCTCGCCGAAAAGCGGTGCTGCCTCTCGCCCGAACGGGACGAACTTTTAGAAAACGGTACGGTCGCCTATCACGACGCGGGATACCATATCCCGCTCATCTACGGCGATTACTTCTTCACGGAAGCCGTGTTGAAACTCATCGGAAAGCAAACTTTTTTATGGTAAGGAGGACGGTATGAACGATATTTTTTCGTTGTTTTCTTTGAAGGGCAAGGTTGCGCTCGTGACGGGCGCGGCATACGGCATCGGCTTTGCGATCGCCGAAGCGCTCGCGGGGGCGGGCGCGAAGATCGCCTTCAACTGCCGCAAAGAGGAACACTTAAAAACGGCGCTCGAAGCTTACAGGGAGCGCGGCATCGACGCCAAAGGGTATCTATATGACGTCACCGACGAGGAGGAGGTCTCCGCCCTCGTGGAGGCGGTGGAGCGCGATCTCGGTCCCGTGGACATCCTCGTCAACAACGCGGGCATCATCAAGCGCATCCCCATGCACGAAATGACCAAGCTCGAATTCGAGGAGGTCGTCGATACCGACCTTGTCGCGCCCTTCCTTATGAGTAAAGCGGTGCTGCCTTCCATGATGGCGCGGGGCGGCGGGAAGATCGTCAACATCTGCTCCATGATGAGCGAGCTGGGCAGAGAGACGGTCTCCGCCTATGCTTCGGCGAAGGGCGGCCTCAAAATGCTCACAAAGAACATCGCCTCGGAATACGGCAGGTACAACATCCAATGCAACGGCATCGGCCCCGGCTACATCGCGACCCCCCAGACCGCCCCCTTGCGGGAAAAGCAGGCGGACGGCTCCCGCCATCCCTTTGACGCCTTTATCGTTTCTAAGACGCCGCAGGAGCGCTGGGGCACGCCGGAGGATCTTATGGGCGCGGCGGTGTTCCTCGCTTCCAAAGCCTCCGACTTCGTCAACGGGCATATCCTCTATGT
>CALVHS010000044.1 GCA_944328665.1 uncultured Clostridia bacterium
CATACGGCATGATCCCCGTCAAGACGGACGGGGAAGTCAAAAAAGAGAAAATTTTTGACGTGATGGCGCGCGTCCGCGCGATGCGCATCGACCGCGACGTGAAACAGGGCGAAGTGCTTGCCGCCGATATCGACGGCGAAGGAACGCCGCTCATCGCCGCGGCGTCTTATCGGAATAAGGAGAAATGATATGGTCGGCGAACCTGTAAAAAGTAAATTGAAAAAGATGGGCGTGACGCTCGAATATGCAAAGGACGGTACATTTCCGCAATTTGCGGCGGCGCACGCGGCCGATAAGATCTTGCTGTTGGCGGACAGAAATACGCGCAGGTATGCGGAAGAACTTTCCTTGCCGCATACAAGCCTGTGCTTTATAGACGAGGACGAGCCCGTGCCCGACGAAGCCGTATGCGGGAAAGCGGTACAGGAGGCGCGCTCCTGCGATTATGTGCTCGCCGTAGGCAGCGGCACACTCAACGACACGGCAAAGTATGCCGCGCTGATGACGGGCAAAAAGAGCGGCGTGCTTGCCACGGCGCCCAGCATGGACGGCTATGCGTCTCCCGTCGCCGCGATCATGAAGGGCGGGTTCAAGGTGTCGGAAGCGGCGCATGTCCCTTCGGATATCCTCGTCGATCCCGCCGTTTTAGCGGCAGCACCGCAGGAGATGATCGCAGCGGGCGCCGGGGATATCCTCGGCAAATACACCTGTCTCACCGATTGGCGGCTCGCACAGTACCATACGGGCGAGGCGGTCGACGAAGAGGCGTTCTCCGATATGCTCGACGCCGTACAAAAAGTTTCCTCTTCGGTGGAGGACATCGCCCGCAGAGATAAGTGCGGGGTCGAAAAGCTGACGGACGCGCTCATCATTTCGGGACTTGCCATGGCGGAAGCGGGCAATTCGCGCCCCGCGTCGGGCGCGGAACATCATATTTCTCATTACCTGGAAATGTGGTTCGTGGCGCAGAAAAGACGGGTGCCGCTGCACGGCATCAAGGTGGGGCTCGGAACGCTCGTTTCGGCGTATCTGTACGAGGCGCTGGAGCGGGACGGCGTGACGTTTAAAGGGGATGCCGCGACTTATCTCGCCGCAAAGGCGATCCCCCCCGTACAGGAACTGCGCACGACGCTGCAAAAACTGGGCGCGCCCGTGCAATTTTCCGCACTCGGGATCTCGCGCGAACTTTTTTGTGAAACGATCAAAAAGGCGCATACTGTGCGATCGCGCTATACCGTCCTTACCCTTTTGCAGGAACTCGGGCTGACGGAACGCTATCTTCCGCAGCTCGAAGCGCTGTTTTATTGATACGGGATATGATAAAAACGTAAACGAGCGCCCTGCCGCATCTGCGGCAGGGCGCTCGTCGTTGCCCGTCGTTAATCGTCGTCATCGTCGTCATCGTCGTCATCGTCGTCGCGGTCGTGGCGCCCTTGGTCGGAGTACGAGCCGTCCTCAAATACGTAGTGGTATGTCCCTTCGCGGATGTAGACGGTAAAGCGGATGTTCTCTCCGCCGATCGTTCCGCTCGCAAGGAGGATGCTCTCCCCGTTTCGGGTGCCGCTTTCAAATTTCAGCCGTTCGCGCACGCCGTCCTTTTCGATGGTCAGCACCAGTTCCAGTTCGCCCTCTTCCGCCTCGTATTCGGCGGTGGTGCGCTCGATAAGTTCGCCTTTTTCGTATACGGAGTAGACGTATTCCTGTTCCGTCTCCGTCTCTCCGTCCTCCTTTTCGCTCTCGTATTCCTGCTCGACTTCGATATAAGAAGTGCGCGCCTCGTCCGTGTACGCCTTAAAATACAGTTCGCTTTCCGATCCTTCCCGCTCCGATTCTGTCTCGTAATTCCCTTCCACGGGGTATTGGACGCCGTCTGCCACGAGCAGTCCCGCGATGGCATAATTTTCTTCCCGTTCGTCTCCGTCTGTTTCGCCGCCGCGAAAGATCTTATCGTAATAGAGGGTGTAGAGGGCGTCGCCGCCGTACAGGCTGCCGAAGCCGATCCTCATGCCGTATTCGTATCCGTACTCGCTCGCTACGGCGGAAGTATCGATGCTGTCCCGGCTCAAAAGCCCTTCGACGAGCGCCATGTAGCGATTGACTGTCCCGACGCGCACATCCTCCGCCGCGGAAGCCGTTTCCGCCGCGGGAAAGGACAGGGAAAGGGCGCGCGGCGCCGCCTGTGCCTGCGGCTCCGCCGCGGAAGTGAGCAGCGCCCCCACGGACGCCGCCCCGTAGGCGTAAAAAGAATCGGCATCGGTGATCTCGGCGAACAGGTTGCCGACGCCGGAAGGCCCGGGCAGAGAAGGCTTTTTGCGCAAAAACACGGGCAGCAGGACGGCGCAGAGCAGGACTGCCGCCAGCAATCCCGCGGCGAGGATGACGATCGGCTTGCGCCTGCCGCCCGCCGCCTTTTCTCCGCCGTGCGCGAGGGCGAGGGCGCGCTTCTCTTCGGCGATGCCCAGCTCTCGCTTGATATCCTCCTTGACGCGCCCGTCCGGAAGGACGTTTTGCGCCTGCTCTTTGAGCATCTTTTTGATGTCTTTCATGCGTCCTCCTTTTCCAGCGCCCGCTTCAGTTTTTTGAGCGCTTCGTTGTTTTTCCAAGTCACCGTGCCGACGGGGATGCCCAGCAGTTCCGCCACCTCCCGCCGCTTATAGCCGGAGATCTGACAGAGCATCACGATCTCGTATTCGTCCTCGGAGAGGACGCGCGCCGCCAGGTCGAACAGATAGGGGATATGCGCCTCTTCCGTCCCGAATTTATAGGCGTCCGCGTCGAAGTCGGTGGGGACCTCCCTGCGGTTTTTTTTGAGATGATTGAGTGCAAGAGAGCGGGCAATGGAGCAGATCCATGCGGTAAAGTTGGTGCCCGCCTTATACTGCGAAAGGGAGCGCATCGCCTTGACGTACGTCTCTTGCAGCACGTCTTCCGCATGCATTTTGTCCCGCACGATGTACAGGGCGGCAAAGTATGCGGGTCTGTGCGTGTATTCGTATACGGCGTCGAAGGCGGCGCCGTCTCCCTGCCGCAGCGCCTCTACTTTCCGTTCCAGTTTTTCGTTTTTCATTTCCCTTCCATACTATAAACAATCCGTACGCGCAGATTGTTGGTAAAAAATACTTTTTTCTTTTAAAATGATAGCAAAGGAATCTTCCGCCGTCAAGGCATTCGGCGAAAAAATCAAAAAAATCAAAAAATTTGCAGAAGTTACCAACAAAAGGGGGCGGGATGCTTGTTATATAGGTGAGGCGGGAAAAATTCCGGATATTCCCTCCCGAAAACGAAACAAGGAGTTACGGATCATGAAAAAACTTTTACTTGCAGTATCGTTGGCATTCGCACTCGCGCTTACGCTCGGGATCGCCGCCTGTTCCTCGGGGAACAAGGGCGCGGGCGACGGCGCCTTCGGACAATTGACTTCGGCAGAATCTGTTTACGGCTTCAGCGCCGTTTCGGCGGGAATGATCATTGACGCTGAAAATGATGTGCCCGCAACGGATGTGCCCGCGACGGATACGCCCGCAACGGATACGCCCGCGACGGATGTACCCGCGGCGGATGTGCCCGCGGCGGATGCGCCCGCGGCGCTTGCGGGGTTGGACGGGTATATGGCGCTCGTAGAGAGTTTGCTCAGCGAAGGCGGATACGGTTTTGCCGTCACGCAGTCCGACAGGGAAGGATATACGGAAAAGATGACCGTTTCCTACCGCGATATGGACGGAAAGACGGGCGGCTATGTGATGTATTACAATCAGATCCTCATTCCCGATCATGACGACGACGATGACGACGATGACGACGATTGGGATGACCTTTTTGAGCGCGATGACGAGGAGGAAGAAGAGTACGTCATCGAGGGCGTGCTCGCCGTGGACGGCACGGAGTATGCGGTGCGCGGCACGCGCAGCGTAGAGAGCGAACGGGGCGAATCGGAGAGCGAGACGGAATTTGTCGTCGACCTCGGCGGCGGCCGCACCTTGTATGTGGAGCAGAGCAGCGAGGAAGAGAGGGGAGAATCCGAGCAGGAGTACAGCTACTCCGTCCGCGAAAACGGCAGGCTGATCGAGCGCAGCACCTTTTCGTACGAGACGGAGCGGGGCGAGACGGAACTGAAGATGACCTCTTACAAAGACGGCGCCAGCCGCACCTTCTACTTTGAAAAGGAGACGGTGCGCGGACGAGATGTAGTGTATCTGCGCATCGGCGACGGGCAGAGCAGCGAAGGGTACTTTGTGCATACCGTGACCGACGGGCAGGATACCCGTTACGAATACGAACCCGCCGGCCCGCGCAGATAGAGCGCGGCGAAAAGCGGCCCGCATCGCCCAAAGGCAATGCGAGCCGCTTTTTTATGCCGTGTGAGGCGGATGGTCAGGGAAGGGGGTGTACGGCAAAGCCGTAATTGGTAAAGATATACAGCCAGCCGTCGATGATCGTCGCGCGCGTCCCGTCGCAATAGGAACTGGCGAGGGGTACGTCCAGTATCGGGACAAGCGAAGTCCCGTCGTAATGCAGGAGGATATAGCTGCTCTCTTCCAACCAATCGTACAGATGCAGCCCGACCAGCCCGTTTTCGCGGTCGATGAGATAGGCCTTATAGTTTTCGGAGATCTCCGCACCGTACCGGATATAGGCGGCAACGGGGACGAGTTCGTCTCCGATCTGCCGATAGATCTCGATCTTCGGCTCGGTGCCGAAGTCGTCGTTGTAGCCGATGCCGAGCAGCGCGCCGTCCGTAAGATCGACGAGGGAGAAGGAATAGCCCGGGATGGTGCCCGTGTCCGTATAGGTGATGTCCGTAAGGTCTGTCAGATCGATGCGGAAAACGGGATCGCTTGTGAAAACTTCTTCTATTTCGATGGCGGTACATACCCAGACGATCTCCCCGTCGAAACGCACGGAGATCACGCTCTCTCCCAAGGGGGCGAACCGTTCGAGGGAAGCGATGACGGAAAAGTCGTCGAGATCGATCACATACAGCGAGGCGTTCTCGGCGAAAGCGTTCCCGTCGAGCGCGTCGTAGCGCCCCGCATAGCCGGTGAGAAGGGCGTCCACCGTCGTCACCGCGCGCAAGGTGCCGTCTTTTTCGTCCAAGGAATATTGGTTGCGCACTTCTCCCGCAATGTCCGCGCTGCCCTTGTATTGCAGCCCTTCTCCCGCATAAGAGACGCAGGCGATCTCCGTGCGGTCTTCGATGAAGGAATAGGAGACGCCGTTCGCCTCCGCCTCTCCGGAAGCGGTGTAGCCGCGGGTCACAAAGATGTTTTCGCGGGAGACGTATACTTCCTCGGCGAAGGAAAAGAAGGCGATGCTGTCTACGATCTGCGCCTGTTCGTTCGTGCGGGAAACGACGGTATAATTGGCGGAGGCGGCGTTTTCGGGGCAGAGGATGTCATCCGCGGGCAGGCTGCGCATGTCGCCGGGGGTGCCCGTCTGCGGCAGGAGCTGCGATTCGTCGCCGAAGTCGGGCCGGCTGCGCACGGTAAAGTTGGTGACCAGCAAAAATTCTTCGCCGATCTTGCGCGAACTGACGTAATTGCCCGATACGTACATCCTGCTCGCTTCGCGCATGTCGCCGGGGTCGGAGACGTCTACGCGCACGACGGCGGTATAGAACGCGAGCCCTTTTGTCAGGGGAAGAAAGAGGGTCGCGTCTTTGCCGTCTGCGCTCAGGTACATCTCGGCATCGGCGGCAAACAGGGCAAAGCCCTCCCCGGCGAAAAGCACCGTTTCGTCCAGCAGCTCGCTGTCTGCCTGCGCGACGGAATAGGAGCGCAAGACGTAGCGATCGCTTTGGTTGACGATATAAAAGACGGTGTCATCCGTGCGCTTGAACAGGTCGCCCTCGATCACGCCTTCCACTTGGTTGTCCGTCACTTCGCGATAGGCGTTTTCGGACGAAGTCGTGGGAGATTCGGGGCTCCCTCCCTCGTCAGCGTAATCCTTCGCCCCCATGATGCTGCCCTTTGTAAGGTCGGAAAGGCCGCCCAACAGCGCCTCGAAATTGTTTTTATATTCGGGCTGCGGGTAGGTGAGTTTGCCGATCTGCTGCATCAGCGGGTAATAGTCGCTGTTTGCATACAGGGAGAGCCCCGGGGGCGCCGTATCATAGGGGATAAACAGGATGAGGATGAGTGCGAGCAGCAGGCAAAAGCCTGCCGACAGCACGATCGAAAGGCGGTTGCGCCTGGCGTTTTGCACGCGCTGCGCGCTCGCCCTGGCGACGATCTCTTTCGTCCGTTCTTTAGCAGTTTTCATGAGAAAAGCCCTCCTTTTCGAGGCGGAGTTTGAGGGTGGAACGAGCGCGGGAAGTGAGGTTGTACACCTGCTTGGCGCTCTTTTTGAGGATGCGGCAGGTCTCTTTGACGGAAAAGCCGTCAAAATAGATCAAATACAGGACTTCTTTGTAGGGTGCGGGCAGCGCCTGCATGCATGTGTACAAAGTTTCGTACCGTTCTTGCCGCAAGATGTCGTCGCTGCTTTCGCCCGTCAGTACATTTTCCAGCCCGCGAAGAGGAAGATCCTTGCGCCGCCTGCGCACATAGTCGATCGCCCTGTTGCGCGCCGCGGCATAGAGGTAGGTCTTGAATTTTGCCTCCTCGCGGAATTTTTTGCGCCGCGCGATGAGCGCGGCAAAGGTGTCAGCCGTCACGTCCTCCGCGGCGGCGTCGTCCCTTACGATGCAGTAGGCAAAGCGCGTCAGCCCGTCGCCGTACAGTTTTACCAATTCTTCCAGCGCCTGCGCTTTTCCGCCGAGAAAATCCCGATAGAGAGCCGCGCCGCGGTCTGCTGTTTCCACCTTTTTCCACCTCTGCCTATTAGACGGCCGAAAAGTCCGTTTTACTCACTTTTTTAAAAAAAATTAGAAAAGCCGTGCCGCGCGGCAGTTCGCCGCGCGGCACGGCCGCATCGTTATCAAAAGATCCCGCTGCCGTCCGCGATGTCCCCTTCGGGGGCAAGCAGCCGCAAATTGCCGCTTTCGTCTTCGGCGCAGAGGATCATCCCCTCGCTGACGATGCCGCACAGCTTGGCGGGCTTTAAATTGGTGACGGCGACGACCCGCTTGCCTACCATCTCTTCGGGGGTGTAATATCCGGCGATGCCGCTGACGATGGTGCGCGTCTCTTCCCCGAACCTGACCGTGTTTTTCAGCAGTTTTTCGCTCTTTTTCACCTTTTCCGAGGCGATCACTTTTCCGACCTGCATCCGTATCTTGGCGAAGTCGTCGATGGCGATCTCGGCAGGATAGGCGGGCGCGTGCGTTTTTTTGCCCTGCGCCTCCGCCTTTTTTTCTTCCTTGGCGGGATGCAGCGCCGCGTAGGCGGCCTCCACGTCCTTATATTGGCGGCGCTCGAAGAGGTGGATCTCGCCCTCGGCGACCGTGGTGCCGTCTGCGAGCAGCCCGAAGGCGCCGAGCTTGTCGTAGTCGCGCAGGGAACTGCAAAAGCAGGCGGCGATCTTTTCCGCCGTCTCCGGCATGAAGGGCTGCAGCAGGGAGGCGGCGATCAGGATGCTTTCCGAAAGATTGTACAGCACGGTGGACAGGCGGTCTTTTTTCCCTTCGTCTTTGGCGAGGATCCAGGGCGCCGTTTCGTCGATGTATTTGTTGCAGCGCCGCAGGAAGGCAAAAATCTCGCCGAGCGCGTCGGAGATTTTAAATTCTTCCATCTTTTCGTCGACTTTTTTGTATAACGTTGTCGCCATATTGCGCAATTCGTCGTCCACGGGCTCTGCCGCGCCCTTGTCTGCAAGGACGCCCCCGAAGTATTTGCGGCTCATCGCTGCCGTGCGGGAAACGAGGTTGCCCAGGTTGTTGGCGAGGTCTGCGTTCACGCGTTCGGCGATCAGTTCCCAGGTGATGTTGCCGTCGTTGTCGAAGGGCATGTCGTTGAGTACGAAATAGCGCACGGCGTCCACGCCGAAAATTTTGACCAGTTCATCCGCATAGATGACGTTGCCGCTGGATTTGCTCATCTTGCTGCCGTCCATCAGCAGCCAGGGGTGCCCGAACACGCGTTTGGGCAGGGGCAGCCCCAGCGCCATCAAAAAGATGGGCCAGTAGATGGTATGAAAGCGGATGATGTCTTTGCCGATGACATGTACGTCCGCAGGCCAGTATTTGGCAAAGAGCGGATCCGACGCTCCGTCCGCGTCGTAGCCGAGTCCCGTGATGTAGTTGGTCAGCGCGTCCAGCCAGACGTATACGACGTGTTTGGGGTCGAAATCTACGGGGATGCCCCAGCGGAAGGAAGTGCGCGATACGCACAGATCCTGCAATCCGGGCCGCAAAAAGTTGTTGACCATCTCGTTCTTGCGGGAAACGGGGGTGATGAATTCCGGATGTTCTTCGTAGTAGGCGAGCAGCCTGTCGGCGTATTTGCTCATCTTAAAGAAATACGCTTCCTCTCGGGCGGGCTTGACCTCTCTGCCGCAGTCGGGGCATTTTCCGTCTACGAGCTGCGAACTCGTCCAAAAGGATTCGCACGGGGTGCAGTACATCCCTTCATAGGCGCCTTTGTAGATATCCCCCTGTTCGTAGAGTTTTTTGAAGATCTTTTGCACTTCGCGCTCGTGGGCACGGTCGGTGGTGCGGATGAATTTGTCGTAAGAGACGTTCATCAGATCCCAGATGTCTTTGATCTGTTTTGCCACGCCGTCGACGTATGCCTGCGGCGTCACGCCTGCGGCGGCAGCCTTTTCTTCGATCTTTTGTCCGTGCTCGTCCGTGCCCGTCTGAAAGCGCACGTCGTAGCCCTGGTTTCGTTTAAAACGCGCGACGGCGTCCGCCAGCACGATCTCGTAGGTGTTGCCGATGTGCGGCTTGCCGGAAGTATAGGCGATCGCCGTGGTGATGTAGTAGGGGGTTTTTTCTTTCATGGATGCCTGCCTTTTGCCGCGCGGGGCGGACTTACAAAACGGAATGATTTTTTCCATTATAGCGCATTTTTGCGATATTGTAAACAAAAAAGGCGCGGCGTTCTGATTTTCGGCGGCGGCACATACAATACTGTAAGAAAACCTTGCGCGCATATCCGATGATATAGGCAGAAAAAGGAGGGGCGCAGGATGAATCGTCTGTTTGCCGTCGTGTTTGTCCTCTCTTGCGCGGCGCTGCTTCGGCGCGACCCGGCGGCGTTCTTGCCCGCTCTTTTGCGGGGCGCGGAGGACGCGCTCAAATTGGGCGCGGCGTTTGCCGCCGTCTATGCCGTCTGGCTGGGGATCTTGAAGGTCGCGGAAAATGCCCGCCTCACCGATGCGCTCGCCGGGGGGCTGCGCCCGCTCACCTCCCGCTTGTTCCGCGTGCGGGACGGCGAAACGCTCGGGCACATCGCCGTCAATCTCTCCGCGAACTTTTTCGGCATGGGCGGCGCGGCGACGCCCGCGGGCGTTTCCGCCATGCGGCGGCTGGAAGGGGAGAAGGGCGGCTATGCGCGGGCGATGCTCTTTGCCGTCAATAGCGCGGGCGTGCAGCTTGTGCCCGTGACCCTCTTGGCTCTGCGTGAAAAGTTCGGCGCCGCTTCTCCGTACGATATCCTGCCGCCCGTCTTTGCCGCCTCTCTCGTCTCTCTGGCGGCGGGGATGCTGCTTGTGCGCCTCATTTACGGCAGAAAGGGCGGATGAAAGCGCTCGCCTATATCCTTCCTTCCCTTTTTTTGGCGATCGTTCTGATCGCCTCCGTAAAAAAGGTCAAGGTCTATGACAGCTTTGCCGAGGGGATCAAGGGGGCGGTGCCCCTCGTGCTGTCGCTCTTTCCGTATATTGCCGCGATGCTCATCCTGTCCTCCCTCTTTGCGGCAAGCGGGCTTTCCGCCGCGCTGGAAAAGGCGCTTTCTCCCTTCTTTTCTCTCTTGGGCATTCCCCCGGAGATCGCAGGGCTGGTGCTCGTCAAACCCCTTTCGGGGAGCGGTTCGGCGGCGCTTTTGTCCGAGATCTTTGCCGAATACGGGGCGGACTCATACATCGGCCGCTGCGCAAGCGTCGTTTATGCCGTGGGAGAGACGGTCTTTTATCTCTCCGCCGTCTATTTTGCGGGGTCGAAAAGAAGGGCGCCCCTCTTGCCCGTGTGTATCGCGCTCGTCTCCAATTTTGCGGCCGTCGTCGTCGGCTGCCTGTGTTGCCGCCTGTTCTAAAAATGTGAATAGCGATCATTTTTGCCGAATCAAGCGGAAAAACGGCGAAAAAATGTGAATTATGAACAAAAATCGTTCAAAAAATCAAATTTAAAAAAATTTTAAAAAATAAAAAAATTCGCTTTACTTTTTTTGCGGAATCTCCTATAATATGCGTGTAATCAAACGAGAGACGCAAGTGCTTCCGCTTGGTTACCTTTCATAGCTCATCATTTTCCCCCTTATCATATATGGATCGGGCGCAGAACCGCAAGGCTCTGTGCCCGATTCATTTTGTCTGCCATAAAGCGATGCCGCGCGGAAGGCGAAAGCAAGGGAGCAAGCGAGCGGCCATTTGCGCGCAAACGGTTGCTTTTTTCTCGCTTACAAGGTATACTGATACACACGGATATCATAAGGAGGAAGGCGGTCATGCAAAAGATCAGACCCGGCGTCATGCTCGACTGTTCGCGCGGCGCCGTGTACACCGTCGGCGCTTTGCAGACATTCATCGACGTCATCGCACAAATGGGGTACGGGCAGCTGCAGCTGTATACGGAGGACGTGTACGCTCTCGAAGGCGAGCCGTATTTCGGTTATCTGCGCGGCAGATATTCTGAGGAGGAGCTGCGCACGCTCGACGCGTATGCGGCGGAGCAGGGGATCGAACTGGTGCCCTGCATCCAGACTTTGGCGCATCTCGGCGGCATCGTCCGCTGGCCCGCTTACGGCGAAGTGACGGACAACGCCGACATCCTGCTGGCGGGGGAGGAAAAGACGTACGAACTGATCGACAAGATGTTCGCCGCCTGCGCCCGATCTTTTAAAAGCCGCCGCATCAACATCGGCATGGACGAGGCGCACACCGTCGGGCTGGGCAAATATTTGGACAGGCACGGCTACTGCGACCGCTTTTCCGTCCTCGCGGAGCACCTTGCCCGCGTCGCCGCGATCGCCGCAAGATACGGGTTTCGCCCCATGATGTGGTCGGACATGTTTTTCCGCCTCGCCGCGCACGGGGAGTATTCCGTTTCGGAGGAGATGGACGGGGGAAGGTTTGCGGAAGTTGCCCGTCTCATTCCCGAGAATATCGACCTCATTTATTGGGATTATTACAGCCGTGACGAGGAGAATTACGATAAGATGATGCGCGCGCACAAAACGCTGAAGGAAAAATTTCTCTTTGCGGGCGGCGCATGGAGCTGGGCGGGCTTTGCGCCCTGCAATGCGTTCAGCATCGCCGCTTCGCGCGCGGCCCTCTCCGCCTGCCGCAAAAACGGCGTCGGGGATGTGTTTTTTACCGTTTGGAAGGACGACGGGGCGGAAAGTTCACTCTTTTCCGTGCTGCCCTCTCTGTTTGCCGCGGCGCAGTACTGCGCGGGCAATTTTGACGAGGAAGAGATCCGCAGCCGCTTTACGGAGATGTTCGGCATCGCCTGGGAGGACTATATGGCGCTCGACCTTGCCAACCTGTCCGACGGGAAGGAGGTAAAAAACGCCTGCAAATACATGCTGTATTGCGACCCGTTCATGGGGATGTTCGACCGCACCGCGGACGAGGGGCAAAAGGCGGTCTTTTCCGCGGCGAAGGCCGCCCTGCAAAAGAGCGCGGGGCACAGGCGCTTCGGCTATCTGTTCAAGGCGATGGCGGATCTCTGCGCGGCGTTGGAGATCAAATACGATCTCGGCGTGCGCACCCGCAGGCTGTACCGCGCCCATAATATGGACGGCTTGTGCCGCCTGATGGGGGACTATGAGGAATGTGAACGGCGGGTGGCTGCCTTTTACGAGAGTTTCCGAGACCAGTGGATGCGGGAAGCGAAGGGCTTCGGCTTCGAGCGGATGGATATGCGCTTCGGCGCGCTGCTGCAAAGGCTGAAAAACTGCCGCCGCATTTTGGGGGAATATCTCAGCGGCGAGCGGATGCAGATCGAAGAGCTGGAACAGGAGATCTTGCCCTTCGGCGGCGGCAAGGACGGAGAGTCCGTTTATTACAACAACTGGATGGGCACGGCGTCCGTCTTATGACCGGGATAAAAAAGCGAAAGGCGGGACGGCGCTGCCGTCCCGCCTTTCATCTGCCCTTTTCCGCCCGTTCGGAAAAGAGCGCGTCCCAGGCGGGGAACCTTTTTTTGAGGGAAAAGGGCTTTCCGTCTTCGCCGATAAAGCAGTGGCTGCTCGTGCCGCGGGCGCGCAGCGATCCGTCCTGCCCCCGCATCTCGTAGGCGAGTTCGAATTTCACGCCCGTATACCGCACGAGGCGCACGGCGATCTTTAGCGTTTCCGGGAAGCGCGTCATCCCCTTATATTCGCAAAAGACGGAAAGGACGGGGCTCAGGACGCCCTCCCGCTCCATCGCGTCGTAGCCGACGCCCATCTGTTCGAGCATGTCCACCCGCGCCTCCTCCATCCAGCGGATGTAATTGGAGTGATGGGCGATCTTCATGGTGTCCGTCTCGTAATACTGTACCTTGTGCCGGTAAGGAGAAAAGGGCATGATGTGCCTCCCTGCGTCTGTTTTGCCGCCATTATACCACGCGGCGGCCCGCCTGTCAACGGAAAAAAGATGGCCCGATCTGTTGACGGGACGCGCGCTTTGTGTTACAATTTTTATATGGAAAAATATGACGACATCGTAAGTTTATCGGAAAGGTTCGGCATCCATGCCGAGTACAAAGGGGAGGGGCTGTATCCCGCCTTCTTTGCGCGCATGCGGGGGAGGCGCCCGCTCGTGCTCGCGGACGAAAACACCGTCCGCTTCGGTGCGCCGTTCGCGGAGGAGATGCGCGGGCGGGGGATCGCCGCAGATCTCTTCGCCCTTCCCGAGCGTGAGCCCGTCGCCGACGAAAGGACGTGCGCCATCGTTTCGGAGCGGTCGAAGGGGCATGACTATGTGCTCGCCGTGGGCGCGGGCACCCTCAACGACATCGCCAAGTATACGACCTTTCTTGCGGGCAAGGAGTGCGGCGTGCTCGCTACCGCCGCCAGTATGGACGGCTTTACTTCGGGCGTGACCCCGCTCATCAAAGAGGGGCGCAAAGTTACGGAAAACGCGCATACGGTCAGCGATATTTTGATCGATTTCGATATCCTCTGCGGCGCGCCGCGCATCATGACGGGCGCGGGGGCGGGGGATATCCTCGCAAAATTCTGCTGCCTGACCGACTGGAAAATGTCACATCTTTTGAACGGGGAGGCGTACGGCGAAGAGGCGGCGGCGCTCATGCGCGTCGCGCTCGGCAAATGCGTGGAGAATATCGACAGCATCGAGCGCTGCGGCAGGGAGGGGATCGACGCCCTCCTGCGCGCCCTGCTCATCTCGGGATACGCGATGGTCATCGCGGGCAATTCCCGTCCCGCCAGCGGCGCGGAGCATCACATGTCGCATTTTTTGGAGATGGATTTTCTCCGCCGCGGCGAGCGCATTCCGCTGCACGGCGTCAAAGTTGGCCTCGGCACGATGGTTTCCCTGCATATGTATAAGCGTATCCGCGGGATCGCGCAGGATTTTGAGGGCAAAGAGACGGTCGTCCGCCTCGCGGAGGGATTGCCCGAACCTTCTTGGGTCGCGTCCGTCCTTTCTTCCCTCGGCTGTCCTACGAGGTTTTCGCAGCTCGGCGTTTCCGAAGATACCGTGCGCGAGATGCTTTTCAACTGTTATAAGATCCGCGACCGCTTTACCATCATGACCCTGTACAACAAGTTCGACCTGATGCGGTCTGCCGCCGACGAGTTGATCGGCATGTTTTATTGAGGAGGAAAAGGATGGTCAGCGGCGTTTCCACGGCGTCCCTCTTTTTGCGGGAACTCAACGAGGACGCGCTCTCCGTGCTGGACGGGCTGGGCGTCAAGGCGACGGAGGTGTTCCTTGCGACTTTTTCCGAATATACAGAAGAGTTTGCGAGGCTGCTCCTTTCGCGCAGGGGAAAACTGGAGATCGGTTCGGTGCATCTGCTCAACACGCAATTCGAGCCGCAGCTTTTCGGCGCGCATCCGCGCGCCAAGGCGGACGCTTTCCGCATTTTGGATGGCGCGATGGCGTCGGCGCACATTTTCGGCGCTTCCCGCTATACTTTTCACGGGACGACGAGGCTGAAAAAGAATGCCGCTCCGCCGGATTACGGTAAGCTGGGAGCGCGTTTTTGCGAAATTTCGGCGGCGTGCGCGGCGCACGGCGTGCGGCTGTGCCTGGAAAACGTGCACTGGGCGCTGTATAACGAGCCCGGCATCTTCCGCAAGGTCAAGGCATACTGCCCGCAGCTTTCGGGGGTATTCGACGTCAAACAGGCCCGCCTTTCCTGCTATCCCTATCAGATGTATATCAAGGACATGGAGGGCAGCATTTCGCACGTCCATCTCTCCGACGTGGACGAGCGCGGCAGGATCTGCCTGCCCGGGAAAGGGATCTTTGGCTTCGAAGAATGCTTCCGCCGCCTAAAGGACGCGGGCTTTGACGGCGCGGCTCTCATCGAAGTATATGCGGGCGACTATGGCGGATACGGGGAGCTGAAAGAGTCCTGCGACTATCTCGATGAACTCATCTATAAGATCGGCTGATGCCGGTCTTTCTTTTTTTGAAAGGCGCATCTGCCGCAAACGGTTGCCAAGTGTGCAGAAATGTGATAAAATATCAGATATGTTTACGTGGAGAGGGATCCGCGCCGAGGGCGCGGTGTTCGATCTCGACGGCACGCTGATCGACAGCATGGAGATCTGGCGGGAGATCGACGAAGAATTTTTTGCCAAGCGGAGCATGGCGGTGCCCGCGGGATATCAGGAGGCGATCTCGCATCTCGGCTTTCGCGACGTCGCCAAATATACGGCGGAAAAGTATTTGCCCGCCGAGCGGCCGGAAGATCTCATCGCCGAGTGGAACGGTATGTGCCGCGAAAAATACGGCGCCAAGGGGAGCGGAAAATACTTCAAACCGGACGCATGCCGCTTCGTGCGCGCGCTGGCGGAACAAAAGATCGGGCTGTGCGTCGCCACCGCCTCTTCGCCCGAATTGTTCGTGCCCGCCCTGCGGGAAGGGGGCATTTACGGCCTCTTTACAGATTTTTTGACGGTGGACGACGCGGGCAGGAACAAGAGCTACCCCGATATCTTTTTACTGGCGGCGGAAAAACTGGGCTTGCCCCCCGCGCGCTGCGTCGCCTTTGAGGACAGCCTGACGGCGCTGCGCGCCGCAAAGGCGGCGGGGATGCAGGCGATCGCCGTGTACGATCCCTCGTCCGCGCGGCAGGAAGAGGCGCTTCGGGCGGAGGCAGACGCTTTCGTGTACGGATTCGGGGAATTTTTTGAAGATCGATGACGGAGAAAATCAGATGTATCAGTCTAAATTGACCCTTATGGAGACGGAAAGGGCGGTCAAAACGCTGAAAACGGTGTTCGAAAAGGAACTTTCGGACGCGCTCGACCTTACCCGTATCAGCGCGCCCCTGTTCGTTACGCGCGAAAGCGGGCTCAACGACGATCTCAACGGCGTCGAACGTCCCGTCTCCTTCGAGATGAAGGCGACGGGCAAGACGATCGAGGTCGTGCACAGCCTTGCCAAATGGAAGCGCTTTGCCCTCAAAAAATACGGGTTCCCCAAATACAAGGGGATGTATACCGACATGAACGCCATCCGCCGGGACGAGACGCCGGACAATTTGCATTCCATCTACGTCGACCAGTGGGACTGGGAGGCGGTCATCGGCAGGGAGGACAGGAACATCCCTTTTTTAATGGAGACGGTCAAAAAGATCTACGGCGCCCTGCTTCGCACGGAGGAGGCGGTGTGCGCCGCTTTCCCTTCCCTCGAAAGGTATCTGGGAAAGGAGATCGCCTTTGTCACCACCCAACAGCTCGAGGACACCTACCCTTCGTTGACTTCCAAAGAGCGGGAGACGGCGTTCGTCAAGGAGCACGGCTCCGCATTCATCATGCAGATCGGCGGCAGGCTGCGCTCGGGCAATAAGCACGACGGGCGCGCGCCCGACTACGACGATTGGGCGCTCAACGGCGACATCGTGCTCTATTATCCCCCCCTCGGCTGTGCCTTTGAGATCTCTTCGATGGGTATCCGCGTGGACGAAACCTCCCTCATCGCGCAGCTGACGGCGGAAAACTGCCTCGAGCGGCTGCAAAGCCCCTTCCATAAGGCGCTCGCCGCGGGGGAAATGCCGCTGACGATGGGCGGCGGCATCGGGCAGTCTCGCCTGTCCATGTTTTTGCTCAACAAGCTGCACATCGGCGAAGTGCAGGTCTCCGTTTGGGACGAACGGACGGAAGCCTATTGCCGGGAGAGAGGCATCGAACTGATGTAGGGGCGGCGCAAGTTCGTTTGACAGAGCGGCCGCGATATTGTATAATGGTTCGGAAAACGGCGTCCGCCGCGGGCGGCGCAAGAGGAGAGAGGATGAAACTCTACAATACCCTTTCGAGGCAGATCGAAACGTTCGTCCCGCATGAGGCGGGCAAAGTCAAAATGTACACCTGCGGGCCGACCGTATATAACTTTGCGCATATCGGCAACCTGCGCACCTACCTCATGGAGGATGTGCTGGAAAAGACGCTGCGATACCTCGGCTACGATGTGAAGCGGGTGATGAACATTACCGATATCGGGCACCTCTCTTCGGACGCGGACAGCGGGGAGGACAAGATGCTGCTCGGCGCCAAGCGCGAGCATAAGACGGTCTTGGAACTTGCCGCCTTCTATACCGATGCCTTTTTCAAAGACTGTGAAGCTCTGCACATCAAGCGCCCCGACGTCGTGCAGCCCGCCACGTGCTGCGTCGAAGATTTTATCCGCGTCATCTCCGCCCTGCTCGAAAAGGGATACGCCTATCTTGCGGGCGGCAACGTCTATTTTGATACCTCTAAACTCAAGGAGTATCACGTCTTTTTCAACTTCAAAGAAGACGACCTGGAAGTGGGTGTGCGCGAAGGGGTGGATGAGGACGGCAACAAGCGCAATAAGAACGATTTTGTGCTTTGGTTCACCAAGTCCAAGTTCGAAGATCAGGCGCTCAAATGGGACAGCCCGTGGGGCGTCGGCTATCCTGGTTGGCATATCGAATGTTCCTGCATCGCCATGAAATATTTGGGCGAGTATGTGGATATCCACTGCGGGGGCATCGACAACGTCTTTCCGCATCACACCAACGAGATCGCGCAGAGCGAGGCGTACCTCGGCCATGCGTGGTGTAAATATTGGTTCCACGTCCTGCATCTCAACACGCAGGGGGGCAAGATGAGCAAATCTTCGGGCGGCTTTCTTACCCTCTCCAAGATGGAAGAGGACGGCTTTGCCCCGATGGAATACCGCTTTTTCTGCCTGTTGTCCCATTACAGAAAGTCCCTCGTCTATTCGGAGGACAACCTCGCCAACGCCGCCAACGCCTACAAAAAACTCAAAGCAAGGGTGCAGGCGCTGCCCGCGGAAGGGGAGGTCGATGCGGAAGCGTTCGCCCGCTATCAAAAGCAGTTTACGGATGCTTTGGAAAACGATTTGAACACTTCTTTGGCGATCACCGCACTCTACGACGTGGTCAAGGCGAAGGACATCGGCGGCGCCACCGCCCGCGCCCTTGTGGCAGATTTTGAAAAAGTCCTCTCTTTGGGGCTGTTCGAGGAGGAAGAAAAGAAGGCGGCGGGCATCTCTTCGGAAGAGATCGAGCGGCTGATCGGGGAACGCGCAGCCGCCAAAAAGGCGAAAAATTATGCCGAAGCAGACAGGATCCGCGCATACCTTGCAGAGCAGGGCGTGACGCTGACGGATACGCCCGCCGGAGCGACATATAAGATCGGCTGATAACGACGGAAAAGAAGCGGCTTTTTGGCCGCTTCTTTCCATATAAACGATCAAAATCCATTTTACATCACGGCGATTTGTTTTAACAGCTTAAAAGAAATTTCGTGAACACTATAACTCGCGCAAGGAAAATCGCACTTTTCCGCAGCGCACCCCTATTTGCCAACACTTTGGCTTACGGAAAGGGTGAATGCGCGGCATGCAAAAGGTGTGCCCTTAAACATGCCGCGCAGAGGGGAAAGCCGTTCGGGTTTCCCCTCCAACTCACGGAAATTTCTTTTATCAGCTTAAAAGAAATTTCGTGAATAATAAAAACAAATTTCTTGAACAATTTTGCTCATCGGGGGCGGCATGCTGCGCAGCTTAGCTTTTCCGAAAGGATGGCTGTCATAGGGTGGGGGCTGTGCAGCGACATGCCGCTGTGCGGAAAAAATTTCCGCAGCTCAAAAAAAAGAGGTAGTATGCAAAAGATCTTGCGTGCGGTCGGCATTGCCCTGCGCGCCGTCGTATGCGTGGCGGCGGGGCTGCTTCTCTTGTACAACGGCTATATCCTCTTTGCGCGCTATGCGCTGAAAGAAGAGATGCCCACCGTGTTCGGTTTTGCGGTGGCGCAGGTCGTTTCCGGCAGCATGGAACCGCAAATTTCCATCGGGGATATGATCGTCACGCGCGCCGCGGAAGAATACGCCGTCGGCGACGTCATCATGTTCCGCGACGGGGACGGCACCTATACGACCCATCGCATCATTGCCCTCGGCGAAGATACCTACATCACCCAAGGGGACGCCAATTCGGCGGCGGACGATCCCGTCGCGCGGGGCGACGTCGTGGGCAAGGTGGTCGCCGTGGCGGAAAACGCCGGCAAGGTGATCGGATTTTTGCGCGATCCGCTGGTGCTGTTTGCGGTGCTCGGCGTCGGCGCGCTCATTTGGCTGGCGACGGAACTTTTGCCCGGCAGGGGCAAGGACGAACAGACGGAGAAGGGTGACCATGGAGAAGAAAAGAAAGGTTAAAAAGATCCCCATCGTATCTTATTTTTGTTATCTTCTCGCCGTAAGCATCTTGTTTACGGGCGTCACGTTTGCGCGCTATACCGCCGCGACCAGCGGAGACGCCACGGTGTCCGTGGCAGATCTCGTCTATTCGTACACGATCGAAAACCTGTCCACCGCCATCTTTCCAAACAACGATTATTATCTGACGATGAACGACCAGCAAGTTGCCACCAAAGAGGCGGCTTCGCTCCGTTTTACCATAAGCAACCAAAAGGACGGGCGGGTGAGCCCCGTCGATCTGCAGGCCTCCCTGCGCTTTTATCTGCCCGCCGAACTTGCCGACACCCTCGCCTTACAGCTGACGACGCAGGACGGCAATGTACCCGTGACCCCGCAGATCGTCTTATCCGAACTTCTCTATGACCAAGACGGCGGATACAGGCAGTATGCGGCGGGCGGCGAAACGATAGATACTTCGACGTTTACCGACTATGACGACCGCGGCGGGACGAGCGGGGAGCGCGTGATGCAGGTCTCCGGCGGGCTCGGCGAGGGCACGGGCACCGTCGTCGCCTCCTATGATGATACGGAAGGCATCTCTTTATTCACCGTCTCCGCCCAAGACTACGAAGACGCGCCGTACAGCGTCGGCTTTGCCCGCAACAGCACCGCGGGAAACGCCGCCTCCGTATTCTATCTGCATTGCCGCGGCCGGATGACCTATTACACCGTCGACATTTCCGTGCCCGCCATGTACCTGGAGGGCAATACGACGTCGAGCAGGACGTTCGTCCTCTATTTGACTTCCACCAAAAAGATCGAAAGCGGCGACTTCGGCGTACAGTGGGAAGAAGGGGAAAACAGCCCCGCTTCCGTCTTAGAAGCACTTGAAGATACGAAAGCGCCCGTCTCCGTCACGGCTGACGGCAGGCAGTTCACGGTGGACGGCTACCGCTTCGAGCAGGAACTTACCTATTACCGCGGCGGCGAGCTGCAGCAGGGCACGACCACCGTCCGCGTGGAAAAAAGTTTTACCGAAGAAGATGGGGCAAAACTCGCCTTTTCACACGTGTCCCGCATAGAGGCGGGCGGCTCTGAGATCGTGCACGATATCCCCTATTTTTATCAAAACGCCGCCGGCGATGCGCCTGCGACAGCGCCCGCGACGATAGAGGACGCGCAGAATTTGTTCGGCGAATGCACCAACAACGGCATCGACGATCCCGTCCGCATTTGTTTTGCGGGCGTCACGGACGATCCGATCGGGGAGGAGGAGTACGTCATCGGTTCTTCGCAGCAAAAATCGTATGAAACGCAGCTGAACGTGCGCTTTGTACAGAGGTCGGTGACAGGAGGCAGCGTATGAACGAAAAAAAGCGGAATCTCATTTTATGCGTATTTTTGGCATTGCTCAGCCTGACGCTGATCACGTCTTCCTTGACCTATGCGCGCTATACGACCGAGCGCCGCGCGGACGGCGCGGCGGGCGGAGACATCGAATACGTCGTCGCCAACTGGTTTGAAGTGCGCAACGAGGAAGAGCTGATCGCCGCCGTGCAGAACGGCAACGTCAGCATCAAGATCGCCGACGACGCGGACGAACCCTTCACCGTCAGCACCGATCTCGAAGATCTCGGCGTGATCAGCGACCTCACCATCGACCTCAACGGCAAGACCCTCATCCGCAACAGCCGCGCCCCCATGTTCGACGTGACAAGCGGCATCACGCTGACCGTCACCGATTCCGCTTCCGCCGGCGGCGGCGCCTTTTATAACCCCGTCGGCAGCACCCTCGCCGTCAGCGGCGGCACGATGACCGTCGGCGGCGGCAATTTTGAAAGCGGTCCCCGCGCGGCGGAATATTTCGCCGCAGGCAGCGCTCTCATCGCCCAAAGTCAGTCCGTCATCGTCTATGCGCGCGACCGTTATACGCAAGATCCGTACACGCAGGGCGGGCAGGAGACAATGCCCGTCTTTGCGGAGAGCGCATACGGCGTGTATTTTGAAGAGAACTATCAAAATGACTACATCCAAGCAGACACCTATCTGCTGTATACCGTGGCAGACAAGGACGAAGAAGTCACCGCCTCCGATGTGTTCAACGCGGATTTTTATTATACCTATCCTTTGACCGAAGAGGAAAACGCAGTCGTTTTCGGCTATAACGACGTCAAAAATTTTAGAGAGACCGCGAACGGCAGCCTCTATCCCTTTGCCTCCGTCGAGGCGGAAGGCGGCAATATTTTTGTGCGCGGCGGGACGTATCATTCCTACTTCGGCACGGAGGCTTCCTACGGCATCCGCGCCACGGGCGGGCAAATGGCGGTCAACGAGGGGGAGGATATCGCCTTTACCGCCGCGGGAGAGGGCACCTGCGTGTATTGCGACTTTGAAGAGGACGGCTCCCTTGCCATTTCCACGGGCACGTTCACCTCTGTTGCGGGGAACACGGTGTCCGTTACCGGCGGCGTCCTCACCTTGGACGGCGGCTCGTTCGTAAAAAATGACGGCGACAACGCGGCGATCTATGTACAAGAGGGATCCATCGGCAAGACCGAACAAAACGCCACGGTCGACATTACGGTCAACGGCTCCTACAGCCGCGGTATCTATTTGCTGGGTACGGTCGGCGGAGACGAGTCGATCATCTTGGGCGATGTCGATATCAAATTTTCTACGACCGGTACGCAAAATACGGGCATTCAAGTGGACAACGGCGATTTGACGGCGGGCGCGCTGACGATCGACGGCGGCAATGGCGCCGCCATGCAGGGCACGGCGATCTATGTAAACGGCGGCAGCGTCACCCTGAACGGGGAGGCAACTCTCGTCACGCAATCTCCGACAGATGAAAACGGTCAATTTCCGACAGGTGCAAGCGGTCAATTTCTTGACGGCGTGCATGTAAGCGGCGGATCATTGAAGGCAGCTACATTAAACGTGACGCATACGGGGGTCGAAAATGATGATCAAAGAAGTGAATATTCGCCAGAAACATTGTTTTATCAATTTGTGACAAAAAGTTTTGCCGTCCGCGTAACGGGAGCGGCAGAGAATGAAACGCAAAGCAACACAGTCTCGATCGATGCGGGGACGATCAAAAATTCCATCGGCGGCGGGCTGTACGTCGGCGGCGGCGAGGTGACGTTGGGTAATGGTAATGAAAAAGAAGATCAGGCTACCGGGCCGACGATCACAACGTCCGGGAAAGAGGGTCAGTATGTATATGATGATGAATTTGTATCGTATATGACAAAAGTTACAAACTGGAAATATAAACAAAGCAAGACGGGCGGGCCCGCCGTCGAGGTGAACGGCGGCACGCTGACGATCCATCAGGGCATCTATCAAGCGACAGAGCAGGGGGACGGCATCGTCGTCAAAAACGGTGAGGCGACCATCAATGACGGCACCTTCACAGGGAAAGATTCTTATAAGTCCGGTAATAATAACGAACTTGTTGCGGGGCCTGCGGCGTCTTATGCCTTTAAGCTGTACGGCGGCACGGCAACCATCAACGGCGGCAGCATTGGCAAAAGCAGCGCCGGCAGCGGCGCGTTTTTGATGGGAACATCTCTTAACTCAAAAGCGGAGGCAAACATCCACGGCGGATCGTTTACGGTGACAGGGCAGGCGGGGATCAGCGTCTATCAATATGTAGACGTGCTCTTTGATCCGAAAGAAGGAGGCATCACCGTCACAGGCGACGCCGCGGGCATGGCGATAGAATACAATTTGCCGTCGGACAGCAATTCAACGGTAAAGATCTGTAACAGCACTTCTTCGACGAATACGGTTACGTTTACCGGGACGCGGAAGGAGGAGGATGATGGTTCGAGCGGCATTTGGTATGCCGGGACATGCACAAATGACGACAATGAAGTTGTTAGCGTCCTAACAAGTTTAACGATCGAATACGGTACCTTTAAAGGAGAAAGCGCGGGTTTGCTTTTTTACAATCGAATATACGACAAGGTATCCATTACCGGCGGAACGTTTAAAGGAAAGACAAGTGCATTCGGCGGGGATAATAACGTTTTGGATGATATCAAAACGACGGATATTTTTGTCACACACACGGGTACAGGGAACGAAACAGTAGGTTGGCTGTATGACGAAAACGACGCTCCTATTCGAGATACAACATGGCATATTCAAGCTCCTTGGGGCCATACTTGCAGCTGGCATATTGGCGGGGCAGAAAACGGCCGTTGCTATGGCGACGGGCCGGGTGATTCATGGACTTTGGGCGGCGGGGATAATTTTACTGATCCGAACGAGCAAGAATCTTTGACAGAGAAGAAAATAATTATCGTTAAGAGCGGCCTTCCGGAGAATGATAAACCAGGCAATTGTAATAATAAAGGATATGGTGAAACCTAAAACGGAACGGACAACAAGGTGTGGACGATCTTACAATACCAAAAGGCGCGGCATTGCCGCGCCTTTTGGCTGCATGGAGTTTGTGGGGGGATGCCCCCCCCCAAGGCTTCCCCCTCAGGAGAGCTGTCGGCGAATGCACCGCCCCCACAAGGCTTCCCCCTGGGGGGAAGCTGTCACGGAGTGACTGATGAGGGGGCATCTTGATTTATTTTCAACAGGGCTCCCAAAAAGTATCGAAGAACTTTTTGGGAAT
>CALVHS010000045.1 GCA_944328665.1 uncultured Clostridia bacterium
TCAGCCGCCGCAGCGGCTGACGGATGAGGCGTTGATTCCCAAAAAGTTCTTCGATACTTTTTGGGAGCCCTGTTTTCGTGACAGCTTCCCCCCGGGGGGAAGCCTTGGGGGGGATGTTTCCCCTCCAACTCACGGCGGTTTGTTTTAACAGCTTAAAACAAATCGCGTGAAGCATTGTAAGGTTGACTTTTTTTTGCAAAAAGTGTAAGATAGAATGGAAAGGACGGCGCTGTTTGCGCCGATAGGTAGGATCATGAAAAAATCACTTATCCGCAATTATGCCAAGCTGATCGCCCGCGTGGGCGGCAATATCCAAAAGGGGCAGGAGGTGTTCATCACCGCCGAGGTCGACCGCCCCGATTTTATCCTCATGCTCGCCGAAGAATGTTATCGTGCGGGCGCGTCCAACGTGTTCGTCGACTGGAAATGCCAAAAGTTTGACAAGCTCGCCGCCCGGTTCGAGACGGTGCGCTCCCTCTCTTGCGTGGAGAGTTGGGAGGAGGCAAAACTCGCCTATCAGGCGGATACTCTCCCCGTTACCATCAAGATCCTGTCCGCCGACCCCGACGGCATGAAGGGCGCCGACAGAGAAAAACTCACCCTCGCTTCGATGGCGCGTTCCTCGATCACCAAGCCGTACGCCGACCGCATGGCAAACAGGCATCAGTGGTGCGTGGCGGCGGTGCCTTCCGTCGGCTGGGCAAAAAAAGTGTTCCCCGGCGAGCGCGCCAATGTCGCCGTGGAAAAGCTGTGGCAGCTCATTTTGATGACCGCCCGCGCGGACGGCAAAGACCCGCTGACCGACTGGATGTGGCACAACCGCGAGCTGAAAGAGCGCTGCGACGCGCTCAACGCTTATAAATTTGTCTCCCTCGAATACAAGAGCGCCAACGGCACCGATCTTCGCGTGGGGCTCATCGGCAAAGCAAAGTTTATCTCCGGTAAAAAGAGCACCGCGGACGGCAAATATTTCAATCCGAACATCCCCACGGAGGAATGTTTTACCACCCCGAAAAGAGGGGAGGCGGAGGGCGTCGTCTATGCGGTCAAGCCCCTCTCGTACGGCGGGGAGCTGATCGAAGATTTTTGGATCCGCTTTGAAAAGGGCAGGGCGGTCGCCTGCGGCGCGCGGAAAAACGAGGCGCTTTTGAAGAGCATCCTCGCCATGGACGAAGGGGCGTCTTACCTCGGCGAGTGCGCGCTGGTGCCCTACGATTCGCCCATCAACAAGTGCGGGATCCTCTTTTACAACACGCTCTTTGACGAAAACGCCTGCTGTCATCTCGCGCTCGGCAGGGGGTACAGCAACACGATCGAGCATTTCGCCGACTATACCAAATCGGATTTTACGGCGATGGGGGTCAACGATTCCGCCATCCACGTCGATTTTATGATCGGCGCGGAAGATCTCGAGATCACGGGCGTCACCGCAAACGGCGCGCGCGTGCCCGTGTTCCGCGGCGGCAACTGGGCTTTTTGAGGAGGGAACAAATGCAAAAGACCATATTAAAAAATTATGCCAAGCTGATCGCCCGCATGGGCGTCAACGTGCAAAAGGGGCAGGACGTGCTCATCACCGCCGACATCGAGCAGGCGGATTTTGTGCTGTTGGTGGCGGAAGAATGTTACCGCGCGGGGGCGCGCCGCGTCTTTCCGGAATGGACATGCCAGCCTCTTTCCCGCCTGCAGGCGGAGGAGCGTTCGCCCGAACAGCTCGCGCGCCTTCTGCCGTGGGAGGAAGAGAGCCTCAAAAGGCAGGCAAGGGCGCTGCCCGCCCATATCTATATCAAGAGCGATGACCCCGACGGCATGCGCGGCATCGACGCGGGAAAATACGCGGCGGCGATGCGGGAGCGTTCGGCGCGCATCAAGCCGTACCGCGACGAGCGGGAAAACAAAGACCGGTGGTGCATCGCCGCGGCGGCGGGCGCCGCGTGGGCAAAAAAAGTGTTTCCCCGCGAAAAGAGCGGCGCAAGCGCCGTGGAAAAGCTGTGGCGGGCGATCTTGTCCGCTTCCCGTGCGGAGGGCAACCCCATCGCCAACTGGGTAGCGCATAATAAGGAGCTTGCGGCGCGCTGCGCCTTTTTGAACGGGCTGGGGCTGACCGCCCTCGAATATAAGAGCGGCAACGGCACCGACTTTCGCGTGGGGCTGATGAAGGAAGGCACCTTTTTGGGAGGGGAAGAGACGACCCTTTCCGGCGTGCCCTTCAACCCCAACATCCCCTCCGAGGAAGTTTTCACTTCGCCCAAGCGGGGGGAGGCGGAGGGCATCGTCTATTCGAGCAAACCGCTCTCCTATCAGGGGCAGCTCATCCGCAACTTTTCCGTCCGCTTCGAGGGGGGCAGGGCGGTCGAGGTGCATGCCTCTCAGGGGGAGGCGGTGCTCAAAAAGATGATCGCCATGGACGAGGGGGCAGCCTACCTCGGCGAATGCGCGCTGGTGCCTTACGATTCGCCCATCAGTAACGCAAAGGTGCTCTTTTACAACACGCTCTTCGACGAAAACGCTGCCTGCCACCTCGCGTTCGGCAGGGGATTTACCAACTGCGTGCGCGATTACGGGCGGTACACCGACGAACAGCTCAAGGCGCTCGGCGTCAACGATTCGATGATCCATGTCGACTTTATGATCGGCACGGACGACCTTGAGATCGCGGGCGTCACCGATACGGGCGCGCGCATCCCTCTTTTTAAGGACGGCAATTGGGCGTTCGAGGTCAAATAAGCGCAAAAAGCCTCCCTCCGCGACGGAGAGGGAGGCTTTTTGCGCCGCACGCCCGCGGCGGACGAGATCTGCCGGACGAAAGGAGGCGCGCCGCGGGGCACATGCCGCGGTCGGCCGCGCTTTTTCGGAACGTACAGGTGATTTTATGACAAAAGAAAAAAATGCGGGCATTGCCAAGACACGCCTGCTGCTGTTTTTACTGTTTATGAAGATCGGCGTCTTTACCTTCGGGGGCGGATACGCGATGATCAGCCTGATCCGCCGCGAATTTATCGAAAGGCGCAAGTGGGTCACGGCGCCGGAATTCACCGACATGATCGCCATTTCCGAGTCGACGCCCGGGCCGCTCGCCATCAACAGCGCCACCTATGTGGGCTATAAGATCGACGGCTTTTGGGGCGCGCTCCTTTCCACGGTGGGCGTCGTCATTCCCTCCTTTTTCATCATCTACGTCATTTCCCTCTTTTTAGAGCGTTTCCTCGCCCTGACCGCCGTGGCGGCGGCGTTCAAGGGGATCCAGGTCGCCGTGGCATACCTCATCCTCTCGGCGGGGTTCAGGATGTTCCGCGAGATGGAAAAAAAGCCGCTCACCGTCGTCATGGCGGTCGCCGTCTTTGCCGTCATGATCGCGCTGGATATCTTTTCCCTCTCCTTTTCCTCCGTTTGGCTCATCCTCATCGGCGCGGGGATCGGGCTTGCCGTCTATTTTGCGGGCAGGATCTGCGAGCACAGGCGCCGCTCGCCCGCGGCGGAAGCGCCCGCGCCCGAGGAAGGGGCGGAGAATGAGGCGGCCGGCGGCGAGGAGGACGGCGCCGGGGAAGAAAGGGGGGAAAAGTGATGGAATATCTTCGCCTTTTTCTCATTTTTTTGAAGATCGGCGCCCTCTCGTTCGGGGGCGGATACAGCATGCTGCCGATGGTGCAGGACGAAGTCATCTCCCGCGGCTGGCTGACGGAAGGGGAACTGATGAATTTTGTCGGCGTCGCCGAGTCGACGCCAGGGCCGATCGCCGTCAACCTCGCCACGTTTATCGGCTCTGCGCAGGCGGGGATCTTGGGTGCGCTCTGTGCCACGTTGGGGGTGGTGCTGCCTTCCTTTATCATCATCCTCATCATCGCGGCGATCTTTCGCACGTTTTTAAAAAACCGCGTCGTGCAGGGGGCGCTCGTCGGCATCCGCGGGGTCATCGTGGGGCTGATCTGCGCCACGGGGCTGTGGATGGCGGTGCAGCTGCTCTTCCTTGCGGGTGAGGGCGGCGGCTTCGCCTTCGATTGGCGCGCCGCCGTCATCGGGGCGGGGCTGATCGCCGAGACGCTGCTCTTCAAAAAATTTGCAAAGAGCGCGCCTTCTCCCATCGTCAGCATCCTTACGGCGGCAGCGCTGGGGCTGCTGTTGTATATGCTGTAAAAAAAGCGGCTCCGCCGAGGCGGAGCCGCGATGCATATTCGGTTCAAAGGATGGCGATCTGACAGGCGCGCATCGCTTCAAGCGCCGTCTTGTGCCGTTCGGGCGTCACGCCCGCGCAGCAGTCCGCGCGCACGCAGATGACCGTTTCCGGGCAGAACGCCTTGAGGAGCAGCGCGTTGCTCAGCACGCAGATGTCCGTGCATACGCCGATGAGTTCCGCCTCGTCAAACCCTTCCGCCGCGGCGTCCTGCGCAAGGCGGATGCTGCCGAAGGCGGGTTTGTCGTAGATCTTTCCTAAAACCGGGATGCCGTCGGCGATCTCTCTGCCCGCGCTCCCCTCGATGCAGTGGGGGACGGGCAGGTTTTTCCCTTCTTGGGTGGAAAGGTACGCCCGTGTGTGCGTGTCGCGGGTGTAGACGATGCGCTCCCCCGCGCGCTGCGCCGCAAGGATGCGCTCCGTTACGGCGGGGAGGATGGCCTCCGCTTCTTTCGTGCCCAAAGCACCGTCGATAAAGTCTTTTTGCATGTCTACGACGACGAGCAGCTTTTTCATGTCAGTCGAGGAAGGGGCGGATCTTTTTGATGAGGTTGTCCGCGATCAGCCGCGCCGCGCGGTGGGTGGGGTGGATGCCGTCGGGCGAATATGCCGCCACGCTGACCGAGCGCGAAACGCCCGCAAAGATCTCGTCTAAAGCGATATAGGCGTCGGCGTATCGTTCCGCCGCGGCTTTGACGGCGGAAAGGACTTTTTCAAAATCTTTGCGCATCCGCTTTTTGTCGGGCACGTCTAACAAAAACGGCTCGGCTATGACGAGTTTTGCGCCGCTCTCTTTGATCTTTTTAACGGTCTTTTCGTAATCTTCGGCGAAAGCCTGCCCGTCAAAGGGGGTGCCGACCGTAAATTTGTGCCAGACGTCGTTGATGCCTTCCAAAAGGATGACGATTTCCGCCTTTTCCGCCAGGCAATCGTCCAACCGCGCCAAGATGTCCGCGATGCGGCTGCCGGAAACGCCTCTGTTGACAAACGTGAATTGCTTGTCCTCGTACAGCGGGCGCAGCTTTTCCGCCAAAAGGGAAACGTACCCTTCGCCGAGGTCGGCAGGGTCGCCGTAATTGCGTCCCGCGTCCGTGATGGAATCGCCGATAAACAAGATCTTCATTTTACACCCTCGATCATGATTTTGTAATTATCGATGCTTTTCTGCACGATGGCGATCGCGCTGTCTTTGCCGACGATCTCTTTGACGGCGGTCGTCTTGTGCTCGAGCGCCTTATACACTTCAAAAAAGTGGTGCATCTCTTCAAAGATATGTCTGGGCAGCTGCCCGATATCGCTGTAAATGTTGTATGTCGGTTCGCGGAAGGGGATGGCGATGATCTTTTCGTCCATCTTGCCGTCATCCATCATATTGATGGCGCCGATGGGATAGCACTGCACGAGCGTCGCGGGCAGGATGGGTTCGCTGCACAGGACAAGCACGTCCAGCGGGTCGCCGTCGTCGGCGAGCGTGCGCGGGATAAACCCATAGCTCGCAGGGTATACGGTGGAGGTATACAATACCCTGTCCAAGCGCAATACGCCCGTGGATTTGTCCAGTTCGTATTTGCTCTTGGAACCCTTTTGGATCTCGATGTAGCACATAAAATCGGTGGTTTTGATGCGGTCTTCCGCGATATCGTGCCAAATATTCATGATGACTACCTGCTTTTTTTAATATTCTAACACAAAAGTCAGCCTTTCGCAATACTTGTGCGGAAATTTTGATAAAAAAAATGAAAAAGTTTTTTTGAAAAAGTCGAAATTCACTTTGACAATTTCCGACGGATATGCTATTATTATAAAGCGCATGCCGCAGAGGGATGCGCGGCGAGCGGATGCAGAAGTACCCAAGTGGCTCAAGGGGCTCCCCTGCTAAGGGAGTAGTACGGGAAACCGTAGCGCGGGTTCAAATCCCGCCTTCTGCGCCATGTTTCGTGGATAAAAATGCTGTCCACGGCAAAAACCTCGGAAAACACATTGTTTTCCGAGGTTTTTGCTTGCCCGGCAGCGGCTCAAAGCCGCTGCCGGTGGTTAAATGCTTGTAATTGATAATGTCAAACCGAGCGGTTCGAGCATTTTCAAAAGGGTAGAAAGTTTGGGGTCCGTCGCGCCTTTTTCGGTGCGGGCGATACACGGCTGCGCAACGCCGGAAAGGATCTCAAGCTGTTTTTGCGACAGCCCTGCGTCCTGCCGCGCCTTTGTGAGGGCGGAAAGAAGGTTTTGCCTGTACTTTTCTACATCGTCGGGCGCGGTGCAGGCAACGCCCCTTTCGTAGATCCCTTCCG
>CALVHS010000046.1 GCA_944328665.1 uncultured Clostridia bacterium
TGTCCGCACTGCTTTCCGCGCCGAAGTACCAGCCTAAATTGTAGTTAGATACGGGGATGGTCAATTCCGTGAGCGAGGAGCAGTTTTGCAGCGCGCCGAAGGAGACGGAAGTCACATGCGCGGGGATCGTCAAAGCCGTGCGGCTTTGATACTCCGCCTGCACGCCCGTCACCTCACACATAAATGTGCCGTCCCAATTGTTGATGTAGCGATAGATAAAGCCTTCCATGCGAGGATCGTCTGTGACCGTGACCGTGCAGGACGCCGTCTTGCCGTTTTCCGTCGAGACCGTGACCGACGCGCTGCCCGGCTGCAGCGCATACAGCGCGCCGCCGTCCACGGCGACGATCTCTTCATCTGAACTCGTCCACGTCAGCCATGGCTGCGTCGCGTCCGCGGGCTGTACGGAAGCCGTCAACCGATCCGCCGATCCCGCCGTCAGGGTGAGCGCGCTTTTATCCAGGGTGACGCCCGTCACCTCCACAAATCCGGGGTCGACCCACAGCACGCTGACCGTGCAGGAAGCGACTTTGCCGTTCGAGGTGACGGCGAGGATGGTCGTCTCCCCCGCGGACACGCCGTATACCATTCCGTCCTCCACCGTGGCGATGTTTTCATCCAAACTCGACCACGTCACGCGCTTGTCGGCAGCCTCTTCCGGCAAGACGGTCGCCGTCAGCTGCGCGCTTTCCCCTTCGTCGATCGTCAGCCGGTCGGTGTCCAGGCGGATGCTTTCCGGCTCCGTCTCCGACGAGCCGCCCCAAACCGAGCCGCAGTCGATCGTTCTGCCGTCCGTCAGTTCGGCGATCAGCCTGCCTTCTTCATTGATATACAAATTTTCGATGCCGACGCCGTCCGCACCGTCCTGTCCGTCTTGACCGTCCTGTCCGTCCGCGCCGTCTTGTCCGTCCGCGCCCTTCACCGCGCCGCAGTCTACCGTCTTTCCGTCTGTCAATACGACGATCAGATGCCCGTTTTCGTCGACGTAGGCTTCCTGTACCCCCACGCCGTCCGCGCCGTCCTGACCGTCTTGTCCGTCTCTGCCGGAGATGAGGGCGATGAACTCCTCCAAGGAGCCTTCATAGCCGAGTTCCTGCGCCTGCGCGTACACGGTGCCCAGCGTCCATTCTGCGCCGCCATCGTCCTGCGCCTTGCCGCAGGCGGAAAAGCAGACGCCGCCCGCCAACGCGAGGGACAGCCCGAGCGCCAACGCCAAAAGCCTCTTCTTCTTTTTCATATTTGCCTCCATATGTTTTATTGCCTATATGATACTGTAAGGGAAAAATACGGACAACGCCTTTTGCGGCATCTTTTGTGCGCCTTGCCGCATCCTCTTTGCGGCAAGGCATCCCAAGATCTTGCCGCTTTCGATCGGGTCCGTATCTCTCCCTTACAGTATAGCACATTTTTTTCGGCAAGTCACAAAATCGAGGGCATAATTTTGTTTTTTTACAATATTTCAGCGCCGGCAAAGCGGGCGCGGCGCCGCATTCGCCGCGCAAAAACACAAGGGCGCCGCGCGCGCCGTTCTGCCCCGAACGGACGTAAACGTTCACTTTTTACATAAAAAATGAGTGAACGTTTCGATAAGTGTTGCGTTTTGCTGAAATTTTTTTAAAACCTTTCAAAATGTTGACATCTGCCCGCAGAAACTGTTATAATCACTGTGACGGGCGGCGTTGATGCCGTGCCCTGCGGGACTTCAAAAAAATATGCGCGTTTTGCGCGGAAATTTTTGCAAAACCCTTGAATTTTTTTCGCAAGCGTTTATAATAAATAATGTAAAAAAAATCAAAGGAGATTTTTATGAGCAAAATGAAAGAATGCCCCGAAAAGCTCCCTCTGAACGAGGATTACCTCAAGAAGATGGACGCCTACTGGCGCGCGGCAAACTATCTTGCCGCGGCACAGCTGTATCTGTTGGACAACCCCCTGCTCAGAGAACCCCTCACCAGAGACCAGATCAAAAAGAAGATCGTCGGCCACTGGGGCACCGTTCCCGGACAGAACTTTGTCTACGTTCACCTGAACAGGGCGATCAAAAAGTACGATCTTGACATGATCTTGCTTTCCGGCCCCGGCCACGGCGGCAACTTCTTCGTCGCCAATTCTTACCTCGAAGGCACGTACAGCGAAGTCTATCCGAACGTCGGGCAGGACTACGAGGGCATGAAAAAGCTCTGCAAACAGTTCTCCTTCCCGGGCGGCATTTCCAGCCACGTCGCGCCCGAAACGCCCGGTTCTATCAACGAAGGCGGCGAACTCGGCTATTCCATCGCCCACGCCTTCGGCGCCGTGTTCGATAACCCCGACCTCATCGCCGCGGTCACCGTCGGCGACGGCGAAGCGGAGACGGGCCCCCTCGCGACGGCTTGGCACTCCAATAAATTTTTAAACCCCGCCAGCGACGGCGCGGTGCTGCCCATCCTGCACCTGAACGGCTATAAGATCAACAACCCGACCGTGTTCGCGCGCATCTCGCACGACGAAGTGGAAAGCTTCTTCCACGGCTGCGGCTGGAAGCCTTATTTTGTCGAAGGCGACGACCCCATGACCATGCACAAGCTGATGGCGGAAGCGCTCGACAAGTGCGTCGAAGAGATCAAACAGATCCAAAAAGACGCGCGCGAAAAGGGCAAGACCGACCGCCCCTTCTGGCCGATGATCGTGCTGCGCACCCCGAAGGGCTGGACGGGCCCGAAGGAGGTCGACGGATTGCAGATCGAAAACAGCTTCCGCGCCCATCAGGTGCCCATCACGATGGAAAAGCCCGAGCATATGCAGCTGCTCAAAGACTGGCTGCTGAGCTATAAGCCCGAAGAGCTTTTCGACGAAAACTATCGCCTCAAACCCGAACTGCGCGCCCTGGCGCCCGAGGGGGATCGCAGGATCAGCGCCAACCCGCACGCGAACGGCGGCAAACTGCTGCGCGATCTGCGCCTGCCCGACTTTAAGGCGTATGCGGTGGACGTCCCCTCGCCCGGCTCCGTCAAGACGCAGGATATGCTCGAATTGGGCGGCTATGTGAGAGACGTCTTTAAACTCAATGCGGAGAGCAAAAACTTCCGCATCTTCGGGCCGGACGAATGTATGTCCAACCGCCTCTACCGCGCCTTCGAAGCGACCAGCCGCGACTTTAACGCGGATATTTGGCCGACGGACGACAAACTCGCCAAAGACGGACGCATCATGGACTCTTACCTGTCCGAACATATGTGCGAAGGCTGGCTGGAAGGCTATATCCTGACGGGGCGCCACGGCTTTTTCGCCTCTTACGAGGCGTTCATCCGCGTGGTCGACTCGATGGCGGCGCAGCACGCAAAATGGCTGAAAGTGTGCAACCAGCTCCCTTGGAGGCAGGACATCGCGTCTTTGAACCTCGTGCTCACTTCCAACGTCTGGCAGCAAGACCACAACGGCTTCACCCATCAGGATCCCGGCTTCCTCGACCATATCGCCAACAAAAAGGCGGACGTCGTGCGCATGTACCTGCCGCCCGACGCCAACTGCCTGCTCTCCTGCTTCGACCACTGCGTCAAGAGCAAAAATTACGTCAACGTCATCGTCGCTTCTAAGCACCCCAGCTTCCAGTGGCTGACGATGGAACAGGCGGTCAATCACTGCACGCAGGGCGTCTCCATTTGGGATTGGGCATCCAACGACGCGGGCGAAGAACCCGACATCGTCATCGCCTGCTGCGGCGATACCCCGACACTCGAAGCGCTCGCCGCGACGACCATCCTGCGCGACAATATCCCCGGCCTCAAGATCCGTTTCATCAACGTCGTCGACCTGATGAAGCTGCAGCCGCACGGCGTTCACCCGCACGGCCTGACGGACGCGGATTACGACGCGCTCTTCACAAAGGATAAACCCATCATCTTCAACTTCCACGGCTATCCGACCCTCATCCACGAGCTGACCTATACCCGCCACAACAAGAACCTGCACGTGTTCGGTTACATCGAGGAAGGCACGATCACGACCCCGTTTGACATGCGCGTACAGAACAAGATCGACCGCTTCGACCTCGTCAAGACGGCGATCACCGTCCTGCCGCAGCTCGGCAACAAGGGCAGCGCCCTCTTCCAGAAGATGAACGACCTCTTGGTCAAGCACAAAAACTACATCGCGGAAGTCGGCGAAGACATCCCCGAAGTCAAGGAATGGGTATGGCATACCCCCGAAAGCAAGTGATTTGATACAGATACGGCAAAAGAGCGCGCTCCGCGGAGCGCGCTCTTTTGTCTGTAAAGGCACGCGTACGTGCCGTTTTTATTTTTTATTTGCTTTCATGCCGAAGATGTCCGTGCCGCCGCTCGCCTTTTTCACCGCTATGTATTCGGGATCGGCGGAAAAGTCGCGCTGCTTTTCATATTCCCCGCCCAGCGCTTCGATGGCGTATTTGAGTTCCTGAAAGGCGATATAGCCGACGTCCTCCCGCTCGATCGCCGCGAGCAGCGCCGACAGCGCCCGCTCGTCGCCGTAGGAAGCGAGGTAGCCCGCGTACAGGGGGATCTCTTCTTTCTCCCCCTCCGTGAATGCGCGCAAAAGGCGGGCATAGGCGCGTTCGTCCTTGTTTTTGAGCTTTGACAAGACCTCCAAAGCGTAGGCGGCGTTTTCCGTATCGGCGAGGGCGAGCATCTCTTCCAGCACGTCGTCCGCACATTGTTTGAGCACGTCCGCCACGGCGTCTTTGATATGTTCGTCATACGCGGGCGAAGCGAGCATCTCCGCATAGCGCTTGCGCGCACCCCTGTCCGCGCCGATCAGGTTGATCGCATACTGTACGAGTTCTTCGTCCGTCTCTTCCAAAAGGGACAAAAGCTCGGGGAACACCCCCCGCCGTTCGATCTGCTCGCAGAGAAAATCGGAAACGGGCAGATCTTGCAGGAGATATTCTTTGAGCGTTTCCACCAGCCCGCCGTCGCTCATCTCTTCAAAGTACCGGCGGGGCGTCTTGCCGATCTTGCGCACGACGGTATCGCCAAATTTGCGATACTCCCGCGCGATGATGTCTTCCCATTCCTCTTCCGTATGTTCTTCGGCGTGCTTTTCCAACATTTCCGCCATACGTCTGTTAAAAATTTCGTCAAAATCGATAAATTCCATCTCATTCCTCCCCCGTCTTGTCCGGGTCATGTTTCTCGTTTTGCTCCGGCTCGGAACCGGCGGCGATCTCCCGCTGTACGTCCGCGTTGACGATATGCAAGATCTCCGCGACGGCGGCGCTGTTGCCGCCCGCCGCCTCGAGCGCGTCCTTGGTGCGCAGCAGCGAACCGCGCGAAGCCATAAAATACATTGCGCAGGCGAGATTTTCCGGCGCGTCGGCATACGTCAGTTTGCCCGCCCGCTCGAGCGCGCCGTACATGCGCTCCGCCGCCTGTTTATAGGCGGCACAATCCTCGTCCGCAAGAAAGCAAAAGCGGGCAAAGGCGAGCGCATACGCGGCGACAAATTTGGCATGGCGCGTCCTGCCCACCTCCAACCGCAAAAAAGAGGCGCAGCGGTAGATGTCGGCAACGACCACGCCCGCTTCGAGATCCTTGTTGCGTTCCGCAAGGAAGCGCAGCGCCTCCAACTTGACGATATCGCCGACGCCGCTGCGCAGCAGGATGTCCCGCACGAAGCTTTCCTCCCCCGCGCGCACCGCAAGGCGGAGCGCCAACAGCATAAGCTCCGCATCCGTCCCGTCCGCTTCGTCAAAGCACCATTCGAGATACTCGGTGATGTCCGCATGGGCGAGAAAGGCGTCCAATTCGGCAAGGGGCACTTCGCTGAGGGCGGAAAGGAGCCGAATGCGCGTCTCGCGCTCGGCGGCGGGAACGCGATATAAAAAATTCGTTTCCGGCGCCTCTCCGCCCTCTTCGGCATACCGCCTGATCTCGCCGAAATAATAGCGGGCGACCGCGGCGTCCGGATAGATATCGATGAGTTTGGAAAAGGTGCGCAGACTGTCCTTTACCCTGCCGCAGCGAAAGGCGGCGACCCCTTTGAAGTACAAGAGGGTCAGATCGAACCTGACCTCCTTTTCGAGCAGGCTGAATTTTTCGTACGCCTCTTCATAGAGTTTATTTTCACAACAGACGGTGGCGATCTTATACAAATCGTCCGCGCCCGAAACGGGAAGAGCCGCCAGCTTTTCCGCCGCGGCGCGGCTCTCTTCCGCCCGTCCCTGCTCGGTGAGCACCGCAGCATAGGTGGAAAGCAGCGCGACGTCGTTCCCCGCCTGCGCCAGCCCGTCCTTGCAGATCTGTTCGGCGGCGGAGGCGTCCCCCTGCATCAGCTTGGTCAACGCATAAAAATTGCGGGCGGAAAGATAGCAGGACGCGCCTGCGGGCACGCCGGAAAAAAAGGACTCCGCCTTTTTATAATCGCCGCCGCGCAGGGCGCGCAGCCCCTCCTCCAATTCGGGGGAATAGTCCGCCTCTTCGGGCGGATAGACGATGCGGAACCGTTTGGGGGCGGGCTCGGAAAAGAGTTCGCCCATCTCCACATTGTTTTCGGGCGTCACGAACTTGTCGTGCATCATCAGATTATAATAGAACGCCGCCTGCCGCTCGCTGCCCATGTTGTAATAACAGGCGGCAAGCCCTTCGTACGCGTCCACGACCTCGTCTTCCGCACAGATATCGAGAAAGCGAAACCAATGATCTATCGCGTATTCGAAGATCTCCATCTCGTCATAGATATCCGCGAACATAGAAAACTCATCCGGCGTCGCTCCGTTTATTTCCACAGATTTGCGCATGATGCGCAGGGCGGCGAGATAGTCCTTCTCTTCCAGTTTTTTATCGGCAAGATCGAGCAGCCTTTCCGCGCTCAGATCGAATTTGATCACTTTTTCTTCCATTCGTTTCCCTCACAGGCTCACTTGCGCGATGCCCGTACGATCGCCTCCGCCTCTTCGGGGGTAAAGACGTAATCGGTGTTGCAATAATGGCAATGCACTTCGATCTTGCCCTGCTCGGCGAGGATGGAGCGCACTTCCTCTTCGCCCATGGCGGCGAGGAGCCCTTCTATAGTATGTCTGCTGCAATTGCACTTATATACGGGCTTTTTTTCATAAACCGGCTCTGCGTCAAAGTATTTTTCCGTCAGGCGGCGCGCCCCCCATCTTTCGATCAGCGAACTGATCGCGCCGAAGCGCGCGATCGCCTCCTCCGCACGGCGGATATTTTCCTCGCCCGCCCCGGGCAGCGGCTGCAAAAAGACGCCGCCCGCGCCCAAACAATACCCTTCCTTGGCGATCTTTACCCCGACGGCGATCGCCGTGGGAAGCTGCTCGCTGTAAGCGAAATAAGCGGCAAAATCCTCTCCGATCTCGCCGCTGACGAGCGGCGTCGTGCCCACGAACGGCCGATGTTCCCCGTCGTCGCGAACGACGGACAGATAGCCGTTCCTGCCGACGCACCCGCCCACGTCCAGCTTGCCGAGCGCGTTGGGCGGCAGCGCCGCCTGCGGATCATCGATATACCCGCGCATATGCAGCGCTTTGTCGCCGCTCACATAGATCGACCCGCCGACGCCGTCCCCTTTGACGGTGACGGAGAGGGCGCCGCCCTCTTCCTTCAGCGAAGAACACATATATGCCGCGACGGTGAGCGTCCTGCCCAGCGCCGCCGCAGACAGCGGCGAAAGTTTATGGATGCGGATCGCTTCGTTCACGAGCGAAGTCGTGTCCGCCACCGCCAGCGAAACCTGTCCGTCATAGACAAGCCCGCGCAAGATAACATCCTCTCTGTTCATACACGCCCCTTCCTTGTCGCCGTAAAATGCAGCCTCGTTTTGTCCTCGGGATCGCCGAGAAAACCCTCTGTGCGCAGACAGGCGAACCCCGCGCCCTCGAGCGCGGCACGCAGGGCGTCTTCCGTGTGCACATACTGCACATGCCGCTCGTCCCCGCGCACGAACCTGCCGTCCGCCTCCCGCGCAAATGTGGTGATATCCATCTCTACCCTGTCGCCCGCAAGACGGTTGAACCACATGTAGGCGAACTCTTCCGCGTCCTCGCAAAACGTGTTGTTCCCGACGATCTCGCGCAGTTTATATTCCGTGGAGACGTCGAAGAGGAAAGCGCCGCCCGCGCGCAGCGCCGCCGCCACGCGCGCAAAGGCGCGGGGGATGTCCGCGGGCGGGATATAATTGAAGCAATCGTTGACGGCGACGGCAAAATCTGCTTTGCCCGCGATCTTCAGCCGGCGCACATCCTCCTGCACATATTGCGGGCGCTGCCGTCCGCCCTTTTTCCGCTCCGCTTCGGAAAGCATCTCCGCGCTGATGTCAAATCCCGTCATATCGTAACCGAGCGCGTCAAAATAACGGGTAAAATAACCGCTGCCGCAGCCGATATCCAGCCCCCTGCCGCGCGCGATGCCGAGCTCCGAAAGCCGCCCATGCAAATACTGCGACCATTTTTCATAGCCGCAGTCTTTGTTGAGATATTCAAACTTTCCGGCGAGATAGGTATATGCCCGGCTCATTCGCCGTCCTCCCCGCCCTTTTTATCTTTGGCCTTTTTATCCTTCTTCCCCTTTTTGCCGTCCGCTTCCTCCGGCTTTTCCTCGAATTGAGCGTTATAGGCGACATATTTTTCGTCGTTTTTATGCTCTTCTTCGTACTGCTTCGTATCCTCCGCGATCGCATCTTTCGAAGCGCGCAGCTTTTTCAGGTCGTCGCGGGAGAAGGCTTCGGGCAATTCGTATACCTTCAGATCGTCGGTGATCGGCTTGATCGGGCGGGAAGAGAGTTCGGACTTGACGCTCATCGCCTCTTCGAGATTCTTTTCATATTCCTGTACCGCCTTGCTCTGCGAGCCGCCTTTCTTGCTCGATTTGTCATAGATGCCGCGGTTGACTTTGCCGCCCTCCCTCTTAGACTCGATGAATTTATCGAACGCCCACTGGGTATAATCCAACCACACGAGGAGCATATACGAGACCCCGAAGAGGATGAGGATGACAAACCCGACCATCTGGAAGAACGAACCGAGCAGGATCAGGATAAAAGGGATCGCCATCAGTACGGCAAAAAAGATGTTCTGAAAGATCAGCCCGAAGGTCATCAGAAAGGCGTTTTTGAGGAGCTGATGGAATTTCAGCTTATAGCTGCCCCCCATCGCCAGCATCCAAAGATACATGATCGTAAAGATGCCGATAGCGACGTACGAGATGACCTGCGAAATGGTGAACAGCACCCTGTTTCCCGCGCCCGTGACGATAAAGACGTCCGCCCAGCCGATCGCAAGGTACATCAGCGCGAGCATCACCCCGTAAAAGAGGGTGGAAAGCAGCACGACGCCGATGTTGATCTTGATGCCCCGCCAAAAGTCGTTGGCGATAAAGATCCCCTCCGTCCAGACCATGTTGCGGATGACGTACATCCCCCCCGAAATACCGATGCCCGCGATGAGCGCGGCGAGCAACAGGAAGGGCACGAACATCATGTTGTTCATGACGGAGACCTGCTCCGCCAGTCCCGCCGTCGTCGGCGGGGCGCCGTAGCCGGAAAACATCCACTGAGAAAACGGCATCATCGCCAAATTCGCCGACGAATAGGCGAACTGAAAGACGATCACGACGATGAGCGGGATGCAAAAGAGCGCCATCAAAAGATTGACGATGACGAGTTTGGAAAACCTGCCCTTGAATATATCCCAAAAGAGCGCCCAACGGTTGGTCGGAAGGGTGCTGCGCGCATATTCTTCGTCGCGCTCCTTCCCCTCGAGCATCCTGGCTATAAACCCTTTCTTTTCACCCTGTTGTGCCATAAGACCTCCGCTTGTCAACGGCGGCAAAGCGCCATTTAGGATATTCTACTATAAATCGGAAATTTTTTCAATTAAATTGCCGCCCGTAGAAAAAATTCTTCTCCCTTTTCACAGACATTTCGTAAATTTCTTTGACTTTTGCATGGGGATATGATAGAATAGCGTTGCGAAATAGAGGAGCGGGCGAGCAACAGTACCCCTGCCGCACGGGATCGCGGGATCCGAGGCAGGCGGAAAAGGGCATCCCCGCCGAAGCGCGGCCGCTTCCCGCAAACGCCGCCGCTGGGCGCAGGGGTCAATACCTCTGCGACTGTCACACCGACGTGGAGAACTATTCGCCCGATCCGCAAACATCCGGCGCCCGCGGGCGCCGCATACGGACTACGGACACTTTGCGCGGCGCTTCGCACCGCGCTTATTTTTTTGCAAAAATGCTTTCAGGAGATATATGCGATGAAACAGTACAATGTCGCCGTCATCGGCGCGACGGGCATGGTCGGGCAGCGTTTTTGCCTGCTTCTCGAAAATCATCCGTGGTTCAAGGTCGCCGCGCTGGCGGCATCTCCCTCCTCGGCGGGCAAGCGCTACGAAGACGCGGTCGCAGGCCGCTGGGCGATGCCCTCCCCCATTCCCGCCGCGTTCCGGGATATGACCGTCCTCGACGCGGAGGCGGACATCGATCGGATCGCCTCCCTCGCGGACTTCGTTTTTTGCGCGGTCAATATGAAAAAGGAAGAGATCCGCGCCCTCGAAGAAAAATATGCGAAAGCGGAAGTGCCCGTCATTTCTAACAATTCCGCTCACCGCGGCACGCCCGACGTGCCCATGATCATCCCCGAGATCAATCCGGAACACGCCGCCGTCATCGAGGCGCAGAGAAAGCGTTTGGGCACGAAGCGCGGCTTTATCGCCGTCAAGAGCAACTGCTCCCTGCAAAGCTATGTGCCCGCCCTGCACCCCCTCCGGCAATACGGCATCAAATGCGCGGCGGTCTGCACCTATCAGGCGATCAGCGGTGCGGGCAAGACGTTCGACCGCATGCCCGAGATCGTCGACAACGTCATCCCCTATATCGGCGGGGAGGAAGAAAAATCCGAACAGGAACCGCTCAAGATCTGGGGCCGCGTCGAAGGAGGAAGGATCGTCGACGCCCTTTCCCCCAAGATCACGGCGCAGTGCCTGCGCGTGCCCGTATCCGACGGGCATACGGCGGCGGTATTCGTCTCCTTCGAAAAAAAGCCCTCCCGCGAAGAGATCCTTCGGGCATGGGAAAATTTTTCCGGCGTACCGCAGGCGCTTTCCCTTCCCGGCGCGCCCAAACGGTTTTTGCACTATTTTGAAGAGAACGACCGCCCGCAGGCAAAACTCGACCGCATGCTCGAAGGGGGCATGGCAATCTCCGTGGGCAGGCTGCGCGAGGACATCCTCTTCGATTATAAATTCGTCTGCCTCTCTCACAACACGCTTCGCGGCGCCGCCGGCGGCGCGGTGCTGATGGCAGAACTGCTCTGCGCACAAAACTATATCTGAACACCGACGCCCGCCCGCGGCATACAATACAGCAAGGCGGGCAGCCATTTTTAACACAAGCAGGAGGTCTACTGTGATGACGGGTTTTTTCAGCGGAACGGCGACGGCGATGATCACCCCATTCCGCAGGGACGGCGGCGTCTGTTTGGACGCCTTCGGAAAGATGATCGACTTTCAGATCGAAAACGGCACGGACGCCCTCGTCATTTTAGGGACGACGGGCGAACCCGCGACCATGAGTGAAGAGGAAAAGGAAGAAGTGATGCGCTTTTCCGTCCAAAGAGCGGCGGGACGGGCGAAGATCATCTTCGGCAGCGGCTCCAACAGCACGGCGCACGCCGTAGAAGCGAGCCGCAAAGCGGAAGCGCTGGGCGCGGACGGATTGCTCGCCGTGACCCCTTACTACAATAAATGCACGCAAAAGGGCATTTACGAGTATTATAAGGCGATCTCGGACGCGGTACATATCCCCGTCATCTGTTACAACGTGCCCTCGCGCACGGGCGTGAACATCCAGCCTGCGACGATGGAAAAGATCGCCGCCCTCGCCAACATCGCCGGCGTCAAAGAAGCCTGCGGGAACATGGAACAAATCTGCGAGACGGCACGCCGCATCCGCGGCAAGTGCGACCTCTATTCCGGCGACGACAACCTCAATCTGCCCATCCTTGCCGTCGGCGGGGCGGGCCTCATCTCCGTCGTCTCCAACATCCTGCCCAAAGAGACAAAACAGCTGTATACTTACGTCAAGGCGGGCGACCTCGCTTCCGCCAACGAACTGCAGGACAGGATGCTGCCCGTCATCGACGCGATGTTCATGGAAGTCAACCCCATCCCCGCCAAGGCGGCGGCGGACATGATCGGGCTGGAAGGCGGCATCCCCCGCCCTCCCCTCACCGAACTGGAACCGGAACACAAGCGGCAGATGCGGGAGATCTTGCAAAACTTCGGCCTCAAAGTACGCGGCTGAAACGGAGGATCGAGATATGGTCAAAATATTGGTCAGCGGCATGCTCGGGCATATGGGACGTTTGGTCGCCGAGCTCGCCGATGCAGACAAAGAATGTGAACTGCTGGGCGGCGTCGACCTGCGCACGGGAGAACTGTTCGGTGCGCCCGTGTATGCGTCCTTTGCGGACGTACCCGAACGGGCGGACGCCGTCATCGACTTTTCGAGCGCGGCAAACCTTGCCAACGTGCTCGGCTATGCGACAAAAAACCGCTGCGCCGCCGTTCTCGCCGCGACGGGATACACCGAAGACGACCTGCGCGCCATCGAAGAAGCGAGCAAACAGACGGCGGTCTTTAAGACGGCAAACCTCTCCGTCGGCATCAATCTGCTGCAAAAACTGGTCAGAGAAGCGGCAGCGTTCCTCGGGGACGCCTTCGATATCGAGATCGTCGAAAAACATCACAATCTCAAAAAAGACGCCCCGTCCGGCACGGCGCTGATGCTTGCCGAAAGCGCTGCCGAAGGATGCGGCGCCGACAAACATTTTATTTACGGCAGAGAGGGCATGGTGGGCGCGCGCGACAAGAGCGAGATCGGCATCCATGCCGTGCGCGGCGGCACCATCGTGGGCGAACACGAAGTGTTGTTTGCCGGAGAGGATGAGATCGTTACCCTTTCGCACAGTGCGCGCAGCAAAAAAGTATTCGCCTCCGGGGCGATCGCCGCAGCGAAATTTATCTTTGGAAAGCCCGCGGGAAAATACGACATGCGCGACCTTTTGAACGGGTGAGCGGATCGTCAAACTAAATGTTGCTCTTAGTCTGACAATTCATCCGCCGCGCAAAAAATTTGCACGGCGCGGTTTCGGCGCTCGGTCGCTCCTTTTCCCGAAAAGTTCTTCGATACTTTTCGGGAGCCCTGTATGATAAGAGGTCGTGGGTTCAAGACGTGCGCAAGTCAAGTACCACCGGCTGAGCCGGTGGCTTGATTAGGCGCTTCAAGCGCATGGTACCGGCGGCACTACTCGTGCTCGAAGTTCCTGACAATCGCAACAATTTTTCAGCGGCCACCTCTCGGTGGCTGTCTTTTTATTTGCTTCCTTTTACCGGCTCTCCCGTGAACGGGTCTATATACTCCTTCATGCTTAATTGTTCATACAGTTTATCCTCTTGCAATTGATTCGCTATATATTTCTTTATTGCTTCTTTGTTTCGCCCTACCGTATCTACATAGTACCCTCTGCACCAAAAATGCCTGTTCCCGTACTTATATTTCAGATTGGCGAATTGGTCAAATATCATCAGGCTGCTCTTCCCTTTGAGTATCCCCATGAATCTGCTTACACTCAGCTTCGGCGGTATTGTTACCAGCATATGGATATGGTCTTCACACGCATTTGCCTCTATGATTTCCACTCCCTCGCATCGCTCGCATATTCGCCGCAATATCT
>CALVHS010000047.1 GCA_944328665.1 uncultured Clostridia bacterium
TCAAAGGCGATGCGCACGTCTTCGCTGCCTGTGACCGTCGACATCGGATAGATCACGAGCGCGTAATTGTCTCCGCCGCTGACCAGGCAGTCCCCCGCCTTCATCGTCAGGGCAAACGAGTTGATCCCCGCTTCCAACACGCCGTTATAGCGGATGCGGCGTTCCGCCCATGCCTGATCTTCCGTCGACGCCGTCCATACTTCCTTGCCGTCCTCGGCCGTACACGACCATTTCCCGAGATCCGCATACCATTTCGTCTCGGGCGCGGGTTCTTCTCCGCTCAGATACGATTCGATCTCAACAATCGCGTCCTCGCCGGCGGCGATATATGTGTCTGCGAATTCAAAGCTGCCGCCTTTGGTGGACGTCTGCATCGCAAAGCCGTATGCGGCGTCGCCCGTGATCTGCGCAAGGCGCGAATCGTCCGCCGCCATGCTCCAGATCTGTTTATATTCACCGTCTACGGTTTCAAATAAATAATAGATACCATTATAACGGATAAACGTGATCTCGATATCCGTAGCATCGGCTCCGAGCAATGTACCCGTCAAGGCATCCCTCGTCTCAATACTGCTGCTCGTCCAGACGCCGTGCGGAAATACATTGATATGTTTGCTCATCAACAGGATGGTGACCATGCCGGAGCCGTCATTGATCATAAAGCCGGCCTGTGAATATTCATCCATCCCCTCGCGGTACAAGCTGCGGATGGTCGTACGGATCAAGACGGTATCCGTCGCGACATCCTTAAAGTACGCCGCATTGGGCATCATGCCGTTGATCGCCGTCACCTTTTCGCCGTCACCGTCCTCAGACACGCTGAATGCCGCCATATCGGAGAGTATCTCCTTTCCGTTGACCGTCACATTGCCGAACATTTCGCTGTCAAATTCCGGCGCAGACGTAGCCTCAAGATATGCCTCGATCTCGGAAACCGCTGCGTCGCCGCTCGTAATATACATATCGGAGAAGCGCAGATCGAGCGAAACGTTCGTCGCCGCATTGATGGTGATGCCGTAAACGGCCTTACCGGGAACATTGGTAAGAGAGCCGTTCTCGTAGACGAGCCTGCCGATGCCGTTTACTTCTTCATAGATATAATAGACACCTTGATAGCGGATGAGCACGAGGCTGACAGAAGAGCCGATCTGGCCGAGGTCGTTGCTCAAAACGTCGCCGCTCTGTTCATAGCCGCCGCCCGCAGCCGCATCCCAAGCGCCCGTCGTATTGAACACTCGGATCTTTTTATTGATAACGCCGAGGGAAAGCCTGTGCGAGCCGTCATATACCGTCCACAGCGCCGCAGGATATTGTTCACGCTCCACGCCTTCCGGAGTGGTATTTTCTACCGTCATACGGATCATAACGGTATCCGAATAGTGCTCCGTAAAGTACACGAACTCCCAGTTCGCGTCCTGATCCGCATTCATTGTGTTGAGGTACTCTTCGGAATAATCCCATCCCTTTGTAGAAGAAGCGACGCTGAAGTCCTCATTTTCGACGTTGCCGATCATCGCCAAAGTCATTTGCACTTCATGCGTATTGCCGCTTTCACCCACCGTAAAATCATATACGCTGCGGCGCAATCCGGGCGAATCGATATTGGCGGTATACTCCCCTTCCGGCAGGACAAAGGAAGAACCTTCCTCCGACGCGGCGACGTTGACCGTCCAAAAATGCAGAGGATCGTTTTTGCTGACGATCTCCAATGTACCGCTGACAGCGTTCCCGCCGATCCCTTTCAAGCGGAAAGCGACGTCTTTTACCGACGACAATTCGGTAAATTCCGCTTCGATCGTCTGATCTTCCGTGACGCCGCTCAACACGAAAGAGCCATTCTCGACCTGCAGAGAACCGAGCATCTCCTCCCCGTTGATCTTGACCGAAGAAAGCTCATAGCCCGTCCAATTTTCAAAACTGACCGTAAAATCACTGCCGTAGCGCACGGCGATCGAGTCGGAATAGAGCGAACCGCCGACGCCGTAGCTCGTATCGATGCGCACCGCGCCCGTTCCTTCCGTACCCGCCAATTCTTCCGCAAGCGCCTCATCGTCCCCTTCCAGATCCCTGTACCGATAGCCGGAATAGACCGCGTCGGAGCCAAGGGCGTAAAAGCCGGCAAAAGCGTCCCCTTCGATATATTGGCACACCTCGGAATAGACAAACATATCATTGACGAAGTAATACATGTTTGCTCCGTCTTTGACCATCTTCATTTTGACGCGATTGCCGTATTTGGTCATATCAACTTCGGGATCGCTCATGAGATTGTCCATATCCCACGTCGCGGAAGGGTAATACGTCAATCCGTAGATGATCGCACGGTTGACCGCATAGCTGCTGCCGTTCTGCACGGTATTGGTGCCCGCGACGTCCAAAAGCATGGCGCGGAAATTGACGGGGTCGACCATTGCCAGCAAACCGAGCTTCGGAGCGGGATCGTTGTCATACGAAAAATACTCGATATACGATTCCACGGCAAAGGAGGAAGAATATGCCTCCTTGAAAAAGATGATCTGCCAATTTTTGCCGTCGACGGGGATCTCCCCCTCCGCCTCTTTAGAAATATCCCAAGCGTTTGTCTTTGCATAACCGTTGACCGCGTCGCCCAGCACGGCGCCCTCCCTGTCGACGAGGGTATAACCGTTTTCGTCATAGACAGGATACATCGAAGGGTCGGTCGTGCCGCCGAAGCCGGAATAAATGTCGTGGTATGCGTTGCCGGAAGCGTTTTCCGCCACGCGGTATACGACATACATCTTGACCGCATCGGGAACGCCGTCCTCAAATACGGAAGTATCCACGTTCAACGCCTTCCAGCTGACGAACAATTCGACGGTAAAGCGGCCGTCCTCATACGTAGCGCCGCTCGCAACGCGCGCCCCGTTGGTAGATTTGACCGTTTCCAAATCGACGCGGAAATTTTTAACGAGCCCGAGATTGTTGATATCGTTCGGATTCGCGTAGGGGCTTGTGATATAGATATGAAAATGCGTATTCCTTTCGTTAAACGGGCTGAAAAATTGCACGTTGTTATCCGTCGCATAGGCGCCGATATAAGCGCCCTTTGCCGTCATGGCGACGGTAGCGGCGATATGTACGTCGTTGGACAGATCCTGCACGGCGGAAGTGTTCGTATAATAATTTTTCCCCTGCCAGATCGCATCGTCCAACATGCCGTCGATACTGACATCCGCATCGTACTCATCCTCGAATACGCCGTGATAAGAATAATGATACTCTTCCGTCTCTCCCGTTTTTTCCGTGGTGCAGCCGACAAAGATGCAGCCTGCGAGCGCCAAAGCAAAAAGAAAGGAAAGTATCGCGATCATTCTCTTTCTCATATTAGTCCTCCTTATCCGTTTTACGCGCTCTTGCCGAGAACGACGATCTCGGCAACACGCAATTGATCCAAAGCGCCCTCATAGAGCGGCTGCGAAATGGCGATCGTGATCTCGGAAACGAGCATCGGCTCGAATACCGCGACCGCCGAACCGCCCGCCTGCATATATTCGTCCAAAGGATCGTAATAGTCCTCCGGGAAGGCAAGCCCCTCGATGAGCGCATAGTCCGCTTTCACGTCGTTGAACCACGCGGGTACCTCCGCCAATTTGAAGACGATACTGTCTACTGAGGCGAACGCCGCGTCAAACAGCATGCTGTTATAGATCATGACCGAGGAGACGCTGACGGGAGAGGCGAATTTGAGAGTGATCTCCGCTTTTCCGTCGCTTACATACTCGCGCTCTCCTCCGAACGCATCGTGAGAAGGGAAGAACCCGTCGTTCAGATAAGCGGCGCCCTCCCCGCCGGAGACGGTGATCTCAGCATCCCGCGCATAGTTTTTATAACCGGAGATCGCTTCCGGCTTATATTGCAGAGATTTTGTCGGCCCGTCGGCGACCATGACGTCATATCCGTTGCCGCTGTCTATAAACTGCACGCGATCCACAGAGATCGCCCTGCCGTCATTGTCCGTATAATTGAGCGGATTCAGATGTCCGTGATAGACGATCATCAATTCATCGCCCGCATATGTAAAGCAATGATGCGCCGTACCGACGAGATAATCGTTCTGCGAACTCGGCCCGAGGACGAGCCCGCCTTCGGACGCATCCAATTTGGTAAAAGGCCCGAGCGGCGAATCGCCGACCGCCTGCCAGACGGAATAGTACCTCGATACATAGCCGCCCTGCGAATAAGTCAGATAATATTTATCGCCGTGCTTGATCATGAAGGGCCCTTCATTGATCTCCCCTTCATCCTCGATCAGCGTGCCCTGCGCGGTGGAAAATTCACCGTTTTCACGATATGTTCCGTCGATGCCGGGTTCCCCCTCGCAAACGACCTGCTTGACGCCGGGCACCGTCAGCTTCGTCAGCGTCGTATAATCGGGCGTGATGCGGTCCTTCATCTTGACGCCCCAGACGCCGCCGACGGACAGGGTGTTCCCGGGGCGCGCTACATTGCGGCTCTCGCAAAAATACATATACATGTCGTCGCCGTCCTCAAAGACGTGTACGTCGATGATGGCGAAGTCGTAATCGAGCCCCAATTCTTCCCGGAAATTGATCTGAGGATTTTCCGTCGTCACGACTTTGCCGTCCGCATTGACGCCCCAGACATATTCGAAAGGCCCCATCGGAGAATCGGAATTTGCCACGACCACATACGTCCGGGCGGTCACATTATCCGAACTGCTGTACTCGTTTTCGGCATCCCCGATCTTGCTTGCCGCCGTAAAATAGAGGTAATACAGCTCCTCTTTCTCATCGTAATAGCACTCGGGCGCCCAAAAGCGGGACTCCATCCACATTTCCTCGTTGACGGCAAAGGCATAGCCGTGGTTGACATTGCCGCAAAGCTCCCAATCGACGAGGTCTTTGCTGCGCATCACCCAAAAGGCGGACTGCTGCGTATCCATCCCGACCGCGTCGGGATCGACCGTGGCGACCTCCGTCGTATACATATAGTAATAACCGCCCCCTTCTCTGCCCTCGGGGACATACAACACGCCCGGATCGGGCGTCGCCGCGAACTGATCGTTCCGATAGAACAGATCCGTGTTATACATATCGCCGCTCACGCCCGTATCGTAAGAGATACGGACGTAGCTGCCGCCTATACCCGCAATGTCCGCGCCGCACGCGGCGAAAGACATTGCCAGCAGAAGAGTCACCGTGACTGCAATCGCTCTTTTGATCATAAGAACCCCCTTCCGATTTTATTTATCAATAACCTTTCAACAATGTATTCGTCTCCGAAATATAGGTGCTGAAAAATTCATCCAACGTCATCCTGCCGTACCGCACTTCATTGTTGAGCGGTTTAGACCAGATCTCGATCCATGCCCTGTCTTTCATATACCACCAATCGCCCGGCTGCTCATATTCGAGAGAATCCACCATCACGCCGATATTGTCCGCCAATGCCTCGCCGCTCTCGGCGTACTCCTTCCCCAAGGAAATACAGTTGGGCACAAAGCCGTTTTCCGCCCAGACTTTCTGTCCTTCGGCGGTACAGAACCATTCGATGACTTTATAGGACTCTTCCTTGACTTCGGAACCGATGCGTATCGCCAGCGCGATGCCGTCGCTGTGCCCCGACTGTATGCCTTTGCGGAGCACCTCGTCGCAGGAAGGGTCGGCCGGATCGGTATATTCCTTATATACGGGCAGCGGCGCGACATTCCAATCGAAGCGGGCGCTCGAATCGATCTGTTTGAGATAGACGGCGCGTTCGACAAGGAAAGCGACTTTGCCCGAATAGAAATAATTGGAAGAACTTTGGCTGGAAGCAAACGCGCTGGGATAAGGGCAGATATTCAGCCCTCCTTCCCCCGCGAGCATCGCAAAGCGGGTAAAGGCTTCTTTGGTCGAAGGCAATTCCGTCAAAACGCCTGCTTCACACTTTTCGCTCACGTCGCCGCGGATGCCGATCTTGACGCCGCCGACCGTATAGGTGCCGTCGTTTTCCGCTATGACCTCGTCCCCCTCGTCGATGTCCAGCCTGTCGGTAAATCCGATCGTCTCGCCTTCCGAATACACCGTTCCCGTATAGATACCCGTATAGGTCTGTCCTTCCGCGACGATATAATTCGGCGTGTCGTCCCCGAGCGTAAACGTCCAATCTCCGTTGCCCGTCATGTCCGCCAAACAATTTCCGCCGACGCTCCAACCGTAATTGAACCACCACTCCGTATAGAAGCCGTAATCGGTCGTCACGGAAGGGATATTGCTGCGGGAACGGGTCATGATCATGCCGATATCCTCGATCTCGTCCCAGCTCATGGGGATGCGGTTGTTAAACACGAGCACCTCGCCCGTAACGGGTGCATGCCAATTGCTGCCATTGCTGATCCGTTCGTTTTTGACGAAAGGATACATGCTGCGATAAAAGCCCTTTGCGGGGATGGTATCCGTCAGCCCGTAATCCGCCTTTGTCTTGCCCGTCCTGTCTGCCTGCGTGCCCGCATTGAAGGCATCGAGATCCTCCTCGTCCACGCTGATCACGACGATGCCCGCCGCCCGCAGGGCGTCTTCGTTATAATACAGCGTCGTCGGGTTATGATCGACAGGCAAGGCATACTGCACGCTGTTTTCGTCGCTCGTGTTATTTTCCCTGTTATAGCGGTAACGCTCTACCGTCGACGCATACAGATCGTCCGTCACCCCTTCGCCGATATACCCGTCGAGCGGTTCATAATAATCTGCATACGTCTTGAAATATCGGTCGCTCACGGCGAACACGTCCGGCCCTCTCGAACTGGTGACGCTGTTCGCGATCAGCGTTTCGTAATTGCTTTCCGGCTTGGGGATCACGCGGACATAAATGCCTTCTTCTTCCCCTGCGGTCGCGTTAAAGGCGTCGCCCATGGCGTTATACGCCGCGATCGTCGTAGTGTCGCCGTACACCCAAAGTTTGACCGTAGTCTTACCCGCCGCGGCAGGATCGGTACAGCCCGCCAAAGCGAGCACGGATGCTGCCGTCAATAAGAGAGCCAACAATCTTCTTTTCATGGAAACTCCTCCTGTTTTATCCTTTTAATCCGCTCGACATCGAGATACCCTTCAAAATGTAATTCTGCGTAAACGCATAGATGACCAAAAGGGGCGCGATGGAGACGATACAAGCCGTCGCCGTCAGCGCCTGCGACGTCGTGGACGAGTCGTAAAATGTCAACGCGATCTGCAACGTATACCACCGCGGGTCGAAGAGATAGATGAGGGCGCTGAGATATTCGTTATAATGTCCGATAAACGTCAGGATAAATTGTGCCAGCACCGCCGGAAAACTCAGCGGAAGCACGATGCGGAAAAAGACGCCCATCACCCCGCACCCTTCGATCTTGGCGGCATCGCAAAGCCCGTCGGGGATGCCCATCATATACTGCCGCAAAAAGAACAGGATGCCGATACTGCCGAACATGCCCGGAACGATGAGCGGAAGAGGCGTATCCACCCAACCCATCTTATCGAAGATGATGAACGAGGTGCTCATTGTGATGCAGCCCGGGATCATCATCGTCATCAGCAGGATGGAGAACATCGTCTTTTTAAAAGCGAAGTCGAGTTTTGCGAAGCCATACGCCGACAAAGCGGAGACAAATACGCCGACCGCGGTCGGCAGCAAACTCATCCAAAGCGTATTCATGAAACTTTGAAAGATGGTGATGCCCGCCGTTTCGTCCGCAAGGACGACGCCGTAATTGGAAAAGTCAAAGCCGTATTTCGGCCACCAGCTGAATTCGACATAGTTGGCCTCTTGCTCCGTCTTGACCGATGTGACCAGCAGCACATAAAACGGGATGAGTATGTAGACGACCAACAACGCAAGCACGATGTAAAGCAATACTTCTTTGACGATCTTGATCTTCTTTGCCCGCGCATTTGATATTTCTCGTTTAGCTGTCATAATGCACCCACTTATCCGCCAGCTTAAAGTTGATCGCCGTGATCGCCAATATGAGGATCGTCAGCAACCACGAGCACGCCGAAGCGATGCCGAATCCGCCAAAGCCCAAACTCTGATTATAGACGAAACCGAGTTCATACAGATAATAGACCGCCGTAACGCCGGAAGTCCCTTCCAGTTTGTTGCCCCCCATGACCTGCGCTTCCGCCATGACCTGCAGCGCCGAGATCAGCTTGATGGTAAGCAAATAAAAAGTCGTCGGGCTGATGCAGGGAAACTCGATGCTGAAAAAGATGCGCACGTTCCCCGCTCCGTCGATGCGCGCCGCGTCGTAATAACTGCTGTCCACATTCGCCAGCGCCGCCTGATACAAGATCACGCAAAACCCGACCTGCGACCAGATCGACATGATGATGAGAGAGGTCATGAACAACTTACCGTCCGTGATCCAACCCACTTTCCCCAGCCCGATCTGCGAAAGAATGGTGTTGATGATCCCGTAATTGTCCTCATACATCATCTTCCACGCGATGGAGACCGCCACGATCGAACAAACGTACGGCACAAAAAATATGGTGCGGAAAAACCGCTTGCCGTGCAGTTTTTTGTTCAGGATCACGGCGATCAAAAGCCCGAATATCATCGTGATCGGCACGCTGAGCGTGAAATAAGCGCTGTTAAGCATGACCCGCCAAAAATTTGCGTTGGTGAGCAAGGTGACGTAATTATCAAAGTTCATGTGCGCAAACTTGTCCCACGTGACGGTATCCGTCCTGTTGATGTCGGTAAAACTCACAAAAAAGGACAAGATGATCGGGATCGCGCTGAACAGCACAAATCCGATCATCGGCAATACCGTGATCGCGATCCCTTGTGCGTTCTGTTTGAGCCGGCGATACCGTGCGCTTTTGATCCGTTCGTGCGTCAACACCGATTCAGCCAAATCGTTCTCCTCCTCATGTATATTTTCTGTTAAAAATTTTTTAGCTTGAAAAGCTAAAAAACAGGACGTCCTGTTTTTTAATGGGAACGTTTACCTGCCTCACGCAAAGACACGAGGCAGACCGCCTTGCTTCCGTATGCCTATATTATGCGGCATAAACGGGTGCGAATCAATATACAAAATTGCTCTCTTATTTGTACTATATTGCCGCTTTTCCTTCCATGCGAAAAATTTGAAGCAACCTAAATATAGATCGAGCAGCCTTTTTGCTAAAAATTTGCATAAAATTGCTCATGCGGTTGACAGACGCGCCGCGATACGGTATAATCACGCCATGAACAGATATTGCGGCGCGTACCGTTTCGACGATCCCTGCGAAGACGGTGCGCTGTATGTCTCGGGCGCAGGGAATTACAATATCACCGATTCCGATTACAAGATCTGCCGTCCCCGCGGCACGAAGGGGCATTTTCTCGTCTATGTACAGCGCGGCGCCGCCACCGTTTCCGACGGATCTTCTCCCTTTACGCTGACAGACGGCGGTTTTTTGCTGTACGCGCCCGGATCCCCGCAATACATCACCTTCGGCGCCGCCGACAACGCGATCTACTATTGGCTGCATTTCAAAGGAGACGCCGCGCGCGCTCTCCTCGCCTCGCTCGGGCTGACGCAATTCTGCTTTTTTGCCGAAAAGACAAAGGAAGCGCCCGGCATCTTCGGCGAGATCATCGCGGAGCTGCAATACCACAGACAGGGATACGATATGCTCTGCTGTTCTCTTCTGATCCGTCTTTTGACCCTGCTGTCACGCAACCGGTCGGACAGGAATCTGCCGCGCACCGGAAACAGAAAGGATGTCTTCCGTCCCGCCATCGAAGCGATGTATGCCGCAGACATCCATACGCCGATCGAACGATTCGCCGCGCTGTGCTTCATGTCGAAGTATCGCTTCATTCATTCCTTTACCGAAGCGATGGGCATTTCCCCTCACAACTACCAAAGCAAGATCGTGCTGCACCGCGCGCAGGAACTGCTGGCGGATACGGACGCGCCCGTTTCCGATATCGCCATTCGGCTCGGATTCAACGACGTATATTATTTCAGCCGTTTTTTTAAAAAACACACGGGCGTCTCTCCGCTTGCATACCGAAAAAAACTTCGCTGAATCATCCGCGGCACAAAAAGATCTCCACCTCTCTGCGCAGGGGAATGCTCTGTTTGACGCCGATGCCCGTGCACTTGAGAGCGGCGACGGCGGACGCGAAGCGGCAGCATTCGGCGACGGACTGCTTTTCTCCGTACGCCGCCAAAAAAGCACCGTGGAACACATCCCCCGCCCCGTTGCTGTCTTTGATCTCCACGGGAAAGGCGGGGTACTTTTCCGCTCTCCCTTCCGCAAAATAATAACCGCCGCGCACCCCGTCCGTCACGACCAGCGCCGCGGGACGGTACATCTCGTTCAGGCTGCACAGCGCATCCGCAAGGGTGCGCTCTTTTGTCCAGCCGAGGGCAAATTCTGCGGAAGGGATCAAAACATCCACGAAGGGAAGCAGATCCCCGATCCCCTCGTAAGCGCTGCCCGCATCCAAGCTGACCGTGATGCCGTTTTTTTGAGCAAACTCGGCGGCATAGATGGCGCTCTGCAAAAAATTGCCATCCAAATGGAGGATATCCGCCCGCTGCAATTCCTCCGTGTTCAGATAGGAAGAATCGTCCGGCATGGTGCCCTTCTCAAAGATACAAGTGCGCGTTCCCGTATCCCCGGCAAGGACGACGTATGAGGTGAACGCATCCCCGTCCACGCGCTTGGCGCGGCATCTGACGCCGTAGCGTTCCAACTCCTCCGCCAAAAAATCGCCGTCGGCGCCGAGGGGCAGCGTACCAAGATAGGCGGCCTTTGCGCCCATTGCCGCCGCCGCGGCGAGCGCGTTGCCGACGGGCCCGCCGCCCCGCCTGATCACGGCGGTCGCCTTCAATTTGCTGTCCTCCTTCGGATAAAAGGGACATTCGATGATCGCGTCGAGCACGCAGGCGCCCACGCCGACGATCCTGCTCATATCCTGCCCTCCGCCCCGAGCAGGCGTATCTTGGAGGAGGCAAACGCCTTGACGCACCGCACCGGTTCCTTCATGAACAGGTCGACCGCGTATTGGCTGCGGTCGGAGGCAAAGATCCCGTCAAGAAAAGAATAACAAAGATCTGTGCCGAAATTGACCTTTCGTATGCCCGCCCCGATCGCCGCGCGGATCTGTTCGTCGGGAACGCCGCTCCCGCCGTGCAGCACGAGAGGGATCCCCGTCCTCTTTTTGATCTCGGCAATGCGCCCGATATCGAGGACGGGCGCTTTTTTATATCTGCCGTGCGCCGTGCCGACCATGACGGCGAGCGCCGCGACGCCCGTCCCCGCGACAAACCGTTCCGCCTCTTCCGGCTCGGTATAAGCGGCAAACTGTGCGTCGGACGTGCTGCCGATATGCCCCAGTTCGCCTTCGACCGCCACACCCGCGTGCGCACACACCGCCACGGCATTCTTCATTTCCCGCAAATTGCTCTCGAAGGGCAGGAGAGAGACGTCAAGCATGACGCCCGTCGCCCCGAATCGCAGGGCACGGATCACCTCTTTCAGCCCCGCGCCGTGGTCGAGGTGATAACACACGGGAACGTCCGCCTTTTCCGCCGCTTTGAGAATGATGCGGGAGAGAAATTCCCCTTCGTCGCCGTCAAAAAGCCGGCTGTAACATTGCAGGATCACGGGCGAGCGCAATTCCTGTGCCGCCTGCGATACCCCCATCACCGTCTCCATGTTGTATACATTGAACGCAGGGACGGCATACCCGCCCTCTTCTGCGAGCGTTAAGATCTCTTGCAAACCCGTAAGCATGCTTTACTCCTCCATCGCGTCGTATTCGATGCCGCTCAGCCGCGCGAACTCCTTCAGCTCGCGCACATAATCCCCCGGGATCTCCGTCATATGATGGATATACGGCCCCTCGATCAGCTTGCGCTCCACCGCGTCGAGGTCGCAAAACTGCACCCACATATAGGTGCCGAACGTTTCCGGGCCGGCGCATGTCTCCGCCTTGCCGCCGAGCAGGTAATATTTTCCGCCGTCGCACTGAAAGCGCGCGAGGGTATATGTGCCGTCTTTGAGCCTGAAAGAGGGCTTCGTATTGTACAGATACGGTTTTTTTCCGTCATCCGCCTTATATTCGAGAGGGAACGGCCCGCAGTGCCACAGCAGTTCCGAGTTTTTGTTCTGCGGGTTGCGGGTGGTAAATTCGCCCTGGATAGGCTTTCCTTTCCCGCGGGAAGCGGACAAGAGCAGCACATTGGTGATCGTCATATGCATATCCCATTCGCAGGTGACATAGATGCCCTCCGCCGCGAGCAGGCACATGGCGAGGCAGGGATTAGCGCCCCATGCGGACGTGATGCCCGTCCAGCACTCTCCGCTGATGATGTTGCAATCATACCGCTCGGCGACGCCGCGATAATACCAAACGACGGCGAGCATCTTTTTCAGATATTCGTCATCCAACGCGCCGCAATCGAACGTCTCTTTCAGCCGCGCGAGATCCCGATCCAATTCCGGCTGCTTTTCTTCGTAAATGCGCGAAAGTTCCTGCACCGCGTCGCCGAGATTGACACACTCCACCTCCGTACCGAAGCGTTCGTTGAGTTCCAATTCGTTATACATGATGCTGCGGAAAGGCGGGATGCGCGAGCCGACCTGCACGACGCGCAGATTGCGGAAATTGCGCAGCATCGTGGCGACGGAAAAGAAAGAACGCAGCCCTTCGTCGAATTGCCCGGAACAGAGATCGCAATTATTGATATAACTGAACGGCACGTTGCCCCGCCGGAGCTGTTTGGAAATGGCAAACAGTCCGCATTGCGTATCCGTATAACGGATGCCGCCTTCGAAATGCGTATCGCGCGGCCCCCACAACAGGGTAGGCAGGCCGAGGTTTTTTGCGACGATGCCCGCCGCGTTCTCGTTGCCGAAATTGCAGTTGATGATAAAAAGGGCGTCGATCTTCTGCTCCTTAAAATAAGAGATGACCTTTTCGCAGTCGCCGTCGAGATACAGCATCCCCTCTTCGTTGAGAAAGTCGATATCGGCAAACTGCGTCTGTCCGTCCGTGTACTTTTCCTTGATATAGGCGACGATCTCCCTCTTGTTCTCCACGGCATAATCGCTTTGAAAGATGCCGATGCGCTTGGGCGGTTCCTTGATATACCGCCTGACGGGAAGCAACCCGATCTTCAAATCATAACGCAACATTTTCTATCTCCTCCAAGACGCCGAGATCCGCATAAGAAAAGATCGGCGCATTTTTATCCGGATTGACCGCAATGACCGTACCGGCATTTTCGATGGCGCAGACATGCTGCACCGCGCCCGAAATACCGAAAGCGACGTAAACGTTGGGGGCAACCGACCTGCCCGTCAGCCCCACCTGATATTCATAGGGCAGCCCGCCGCAGTCGACGACTTTGCGGCTGCACGCCGTTTCCGCCCCGTATCGCTTTGCCGCCTCCCGTATCTTGCCGAGAGAAGGCAGCGCCCCCATGCCGACGGAAAATACGGCGCTTCCGCTCGAATTTTCCGCGCGGACGGTCGCCATGACGGGATCGCCCGCGCACGCGATGCAGGCGATGACGTCTCCGCCCAAAGCGGGGCGATACATGCGCAGTTCTCCCCCCTGCACGGCAAGCTGCGTACAGTCTGCCGTCAGGCCCGCCTCCAAGCGCGCCGCAAGCATGGGCGCAAGCGCGCGATTGCGCAGCGTCGCCTCCAAAAGCAAGTACCGTATATCGTATCGCTTGACGGCGCCGAGGAGCTCTTCCATGCCGCCGCGCAATTGGATCGCCCGTTCGGCGATCGCTTCCGCCGTGCGCCTAATATCGCCCACAAAATATACTTCCGGCAATTTTTCTCCGCTTTCCGCCGCGCGCGGCATCTCTCTTTTTGCCGCCATCGCCGCACGGATGAGCGCGGGCAGTTCCTCCGCCCCGACGAAGCGGCAGCGCCGCAGCCCGCTTTTGTTGGAAAAACTGCTCACGACGCGCGTCGGAGACCCCGCACCCCCCGTCTGCGCGGGGGTAAGCCCGAGCTGCCTGCAACCGAGCACGCAGACTTCTCCTTCCTTGGAAAAGATGCTCGGCTTCGGTAATGGCGCGATGCGCTCGACGCTCATTACGGCGGGCAGCCGCACGGCGCGCCTGCCAAGGCGCGTTCCCGCTTCCTCTATCGAAAATTCCGTGACATACGGGATCAACTCGTAACCGAGGCGGGCGGCGAGCATGGGCGGCACCTGCGCCGTGTCCCCGTCCGTGCTCTGCCTGCCGCACAGTACGAGCGCGGGCGCAAGGATGCGGAGCGCGGCGGCGAGCACGCGGCTCGTCGCGATCGTATCCGAACCGGCAAACGCACCGTCGGAAAGCAGCATCCCCCGCACATTGCCCAAACGGGTCAGGGAAGCGAGCTGCTCCGCGGCGCTTGCGGGCGCCATGGCAAGGAGAGTGATCTCCGCATCCGGAAGGGAAAGGGCGCAGGCGAGCGCGCTCGCATCAAACGGCGAGAGCTCCCCGCGGTTGAGTTTCACGCAGACGGCCACTTTCATGATCGGGCAAGCGCTCTCCCCGCGGCGCGGTATGCGGCAAACCTTTCCTGATACAGCGCATGCCGCTGCAGGTCGGGCACGATCTCCCCCGTCACCTTGCAGCAGCGGGATACGGCGTCCTCTTCACAGGCAAAAAATCCCGCCGCGATCCCCGCGAGCATGGCGCAGCCGAAGGAAGAATCGTTGTTTTCGGTCGTGAACAGGCGGATCCCCAAAACATCCGCCAGGATCGACCGCCAGAGCGGGCTTTTGACGCCGCCCCCGATCGCGAAGGCGCTTGCAACGGTGAGCCCCCGCTCTTCCAGATACAGAAGGCAATCATAGAGGGACAGCGCCACCCCCTCCAACACGGCGCGGGCGAAATGCCCCTTTCGGTGCTGCCCGCCGATCCCCACAAAGCTGCCGCGCAGCGCGGGGTCGGCATAAGGCGTCAATTCGCCGTTCAGGTAGGGATGAAAGAGTAGCCCGTCGCAGCCTGCGGGCACCTTTGCCGCCAATTCGTCCAACTCCGCATAGCTTCCGCCGAACGCATCGCGGAACCAACGATACGACGCCGCCGCCGATTTTGTGGCGCTGCCCGGATAAAACAGGCCCTCTTTCAAAAAGGAATAATTGATGATGTTTCTGTCGAGAAACGGACGTTCCGATACAATACAGATGCGGCCCGCCGTCGCCAATTTGACGGTCGCCTGTCCCGCCCTGACGGCACCGCAGGCGAATACTTCCAGCGCGGTATCCGTCGTGCCGACGATGACGGGCGTGCCCGCCCGCAGCCCCGTCCGGCGCGCCGCCTCTTCCGTGACGGTGCCCGCAAAGTCGGAAGGCCGCGCGATGCGCGGCATCTTGTCCCTCGTCAGGCCCGCGACAGAAAGAAGCTCGTCCGACCAGTCGCCCGTACGCACGTCGAAGAGCATGCTTCCCTCCGCCTCGATGCGATCGGTGAGAAGATCGCCCGTAAAACAATGGCGCACATAGTCTTTCGCAAAGAGGATATGCCCGATCTTTGCATAGACGTCAGGTTCTTTTTTGCGCAAATACATGAGCTGCGGCAGTGTCCAGACGGTGTCCGGTTCGTGCCGGCACGCCGCCAAGATCTCCGCGCCGCGATCCGCCCGCAGAGAGCGCGCTTCTTCGGCGCTGCGCGTGTCCGTCCAATAGATCGCCCTCCGCAACACGCGGAACTCTTCGTCCAAAAGCACAGCAGTGTGCGTCGCCGCATCCAACCCGACGCAGGCGATCTCGCAAGGCTGTATCCCGCTCTGCGTGAGGACGGAACGGATGTTTTTGCAGGCGGCTTCATACCAATCGCGCGGATCCTGTTCCGCCATGCCGCCGTCGCCGTAATGTGTGGGATATTCCGCCGCAGCCACCGCAGCGACGCGCCCCCTTTCGTCCAGCAGCGTCGCCTTGCTCGCGCCGCCGCCGAAATCTATACCCAGTACATACCTCATATCATTTTCCGCTCTTCGGCGTATAACTCTCGTTGATCCACTTGTGCTCTTCCTGCGTCGTGCTGAAAAGCCCGCGGTTGTTCCCCGCCATGATCCACAGGCAGTAACACTTGTACCCCGGCGCGACGGAACACGGGTGATATCCCTTCGGGATCTCTACAAAATCGCCCGTGCGCACTTTGTATGCCTCGTCGATATCCCCCTCCTTCGTATACACCATCTGCACGCCGAAGCCCTCGGGTTTGTCGAATTCGAAATAATAGATCTCGTCCAGCGCCCCTTCGGCGGGCATGTCGTCTACGTCGTGCTTGTGCGGCGGAAAACTCGCCCAGTTGCCGTCTTCCGCCCAGAATTCGCCGATGTACAGCCGCTGCGCCTCCCTGCTTTCATCCAGATTGAAGGCGGCAAACCGTTCGAACGGGCCTTTGCCGAGCGTCTTGGTGCGCACGCTTTCCGCGTCGATGCGATAAGGCCGTATCGCCTTTTCCGCAGGCGCCTTCGCTACACAGATCCGCACGTCACCGCCGACCGCCGTGACGGTAAACGGAGTATCTTTCCCGATATATACGCCCTCCGCAACGCCGTCGAAGGGCGTCCTGCGCTTGCCCACCCTTTCAAAGCGAAACCCCTGCCCTTCGACCGTGCAGCTTCCTGCCAGCACCATCAGCGCGAACTCCTTGCCCGGCTCCGCGTATGAAAAGCTCTTCCCGGGCGCAAGCTTGAGCATGTCGATCTCCGCAAACGCCAATGCGCTGTTGCGCGCCGTGACGACCCGTTCACAGCCGTACTTTTCCGCATAACTTTTCTTCCCTTTCATGACAACGCCTCCAAAACAGCCTCTGCAAGGCCGACGATTTCTATTCCGTGCGCATTGTTCGCGCGCATCAGTTCATATTCGGAAGGATCGCAGACGAGCACGCGTTCCGCACCCGCACGCGCCGCATCTTCCAACCGGCGCGCCGCCACGCATGCCATCGTTTCGGGGATATATTCATTCATCAGCAGACTGCCCGCAAACACGCATTCCTTGCCGTGCAACAACATCTCCGCAGGCTCTCCCAGCGCGGCAGCGAGCGCATGCGCGTCGTCCTCTTCAAGGTCGCGCGCCAGCGCGCAGCTCTCCTGTAAGGTGAACGCCCCCTGCATCCCTCTGCGGAGCCGTCCGCCCGCCTGTTCTGACAAAAATCTCCAAAGGCTGACCGTCTCGGCTGCCGTCTCGACGCCCGCCTCCCGATAATACCGGCGCATGACGAGCAGGTCGTTTCCGTCCGCCACGACGATCTTTTTGAATTGCCCCAATACCTGCGCGCATTTTTTATATTGCGCGACCGTCTCTTCGGTATCCCCTGTCAAAAAATGCAGCGCATAGCCGCTCGACGGCTCCTCTGCAAGCACGGTAAATCCCGCGCCCGACTTTTTCATGACGGCCAAAGCCTGTCGGACGGATGCGACGCTCTTGTAGCGTGCGCTTTCCCCCAAATACAGCAGCGTGTCCGAGGGTCTTTCCTCCTCACGCAATGCCTTTGCCGTCTCTTCCGGCAGGGCGGGCGCAAACGGGTTCCCCCATTCCATGCAGCGCCGCACGAGGTCGCCGATCGCTGCGGGCATGGCGCCCGTCAACGCCGCTTCGCGGCGCGCTTCCAAGGTAAACGCAGGCGGCTCCCACCCCGTCAGACAATCGTGCGTACAGGCGTTGCAAAGGGCACATTCGTACAGATTTTCGGCTACGCTGTTCAATTTTTCCGCCCCGCGCTCCACCATGGAGAGCGCCAATGCCCGCGCGCGCGCGGTATTTCTTTCCTGACCCGTGGCGCGCCCGATCGGGCAGATGTGCCTGCACATCCAGCAAAAGCGGCAGGCGTCGATGGTTTCTTTCGCTCTGACAGACATATTCATATAACAAACTCCTTACCGGCTGTTTTTTACATCCCCAGCTTGAACGGGTTCATGATGCCGTTCGGATCCAGGCTCTTTTTTAACCCTTCAAAAACCTGCATCGCGGGGCCGTATTGTTCTTTCATCAATCTGCCGAGTTTGATCCCCACGCCGTGATGGTCGTTGACCACCCCGCCGTTTTCGATCGCCGTTCGTACCCCCAGCGTCCACACCGCGTTGTGCAGGCGCATCGCCTCCTCGGGATCTTGCGGCACGTCCTTTCCTTCGATGATAAACCGGTCGTAGATCATGCAACCCCATTCGTACCAATGCGAAAAGTGCGCGATGAACTTCGCCTGCGGAAAGTTGCTTTCCACCGCCTTTTTCATCGCCAGATAGATCTTTTCGATCTTATCGTACGGCGCGATCGTGTCCATCGTGCCGAACATCTGCGGCAAGTCCATCATGTGCCCGGGATAGAAAAAAGTAATCTTTTCCTTCCACCATTTTTCCCCGTATTCGCTGCCCAGATCTTCCGCTCCGTACTTTTTGAATGTGTCGAGCAGGATGCGCTCTTCGACATCTACCAGTTCTTTCACGCCCTCGTACGCCACGTTCATGAATGCGCCGGGCTTTTCTACCCCCACAATCTTTTTGATGAGGCTCGCTGTCTCCGCATCGTCGTATAGGCGCATGACAGACGGTTTGAATTTTTGCAGAATCTCTCGCCCGGCCATAAACGCGCCGTGCATATCCTTGAACAGGAAACCGCGGAAGCGGCGCGCTTCCGGCTGTTCATATATGCGCATCTGCGCCTTCGTGATGATCCCGTACGTCCCTTCGCTGCCGATAAAGATCTGGTTTAGATCCGGCCCCGCCGCATGCTTGGGCGCGGGAGAGGTGTGGATGATATCCCCGTTGGGCAGCACCACTTCCATCCGCAAGACCATGTCGTCGATCTTGCCGTACTTCGTGGAAACCACCCCGATCCCGCGGTGCGCCAAAAAACCGCCCACCGTAGAACAATTCAAAGAGGACGGGTAATGCATCGTCGCATATCCGCGCTCGTTCGCCGCCCATTCGAGGTGTTTATAGATCGTGCCCGCGCCGCACTCTATGTACATCCCCTCTTCGTTGATCTCGTAAATTTTATCCATGCGCTTGGTATCGAGCAGGATGCCGCCGCAGACAGGGATCGCCCCGCCCTGCGTGCCTCCACCTCCACCCCACGTCGTGACGGGGAGCTTATAATAATTTGCGATCTTGACTACTTTGCTCGTCTCCTGCGCGTCCTTCGGGGATACGACAAAATCTGCCTCCGGCATGTGCCTGCCCCTGTCCGCCCACATCCGCGACAGCCAAAAATAGTCTACGCTGTGCGTCAGCCTGTCGATCTCTCGGACGGAACAGTTTTCGCGACCTACCGCCTCTTCCAGCTCCGTCAATATTTGTGTAAACAAAAAATCGTTCATACACTTCTCCGTCCAAATTTATTGTAAAAATAATTTTTATTTTACACTTAAATTTATGGTTTTATTATATCATATATGAAAATAAATTTCAAGTACTTTTAAAAAAAATTTCATGTTTGACAAAAAAATTTTATTATGTTATACTGAAAATGAAAATAGCAGACATTTCTTCAGGGGGAACGGTCATGAACAAATCAGCTCTCAACATACGCATCGCTTACGACAGCCTCAGCAAGGCGGAAAAAAGGATCGCCGACTATATCATCGACGATCCCGCGGGACTTATCCCGCTCTCCATCAGTGAACTTGCCGCCCGCTGCAAATCGAGCGAGGCAACGATCGTGCGTTTTTCCCGCAGGCTCGGCTACAGCGGCTATCAACAACTAAAGATCTCCCTCGCCAAAGAGGCGAACGTACCCACGCTCGGCGACGGCATCACCGCGGACGATTCCGCCCTGGATATCTATAAAAAGCTGTGCGACCTCGTCTATTGCTCCTTGGAAAAGACGGCGGACGCCTTGCAAGGGGAAACGCTGTCCGAAGTATGCAAGCTGATCTCGCAGGCAAAATTGATCTATCTCTTCGGGCTGGGCAATTCCGCCGCCGTCGCGGCGGATGCGGCGCACAAATTTTTGCGTTTGGGCATGAACGCCTACGCCTACAGCGACACGCACCTGCAGGCGATCGCCGCCTCGCATATGGGGCCGGGCACCGTCGCCATCGGCATCTCCCATTCGGGCAGTTCAAAAGACATCGTGGACGCCTTAAAACTCGCCAAAGAAAACGGCGCAAAGACCGTGACCATCACCAATCAGGGCAAATCGCCCGTAGATAAGATGAGCGACTACCTCCTGCATACTGCCGCAGACGAGACCGCCTACACCATCCTCGGGCTCAATTCGCGTATCTCTCAGCTGACCATCATCGATGCGATCTATTCCTATTTAGTCTGCCACCTTCCCGACGCCAAAGCGGAGATCGAACGGACAGAATCTTCTCTTCTCAATAAAAAATATTGAAAAGCCCTCCGGCATCACAAAACCGGCGCGGCGGATGACTACAAAAATCTCAAAAAAGCCCGCTTTCAAAGGGTGAAGCTATAAAAAATCTTATACCATGATCTTTATAACGCAATCATCGCCGCCGCGCAAGAAACTTTTTACGATCTGCACATCGACAGGTTTTCCGAATAAGATGCTCCATGTGGCTTTTTCGTGTCCGCAAGTGCAGTGACAAAGCGCCCCCGCATCGGGCGCCACCTCTTCTGCCATAGGACAGCTGCATTTGTCTTTACCGAGCCGTAAAATAATGCCGTCCTCGGCTTCCTCAATATCGAGGGGCATGCGCTTTTTCAAAAAAGCGACATAGTCCGCGCGCGTTTTGCAGTCGGACGCCTCATCACGCAGCCGTTCGAAAAAAGGAAAAATGTTCTGCCGCAGGGCGCATTTTTTTCCACAGCTTTCAAGTAATGCGATCATATCCGCAGACGGGTGTTCTTTCGCCGCCGCCAATAAATCGTTGATCCATACAATACGATCATTCATAGTTTTCTCATGTAAAACCTGCAAAAGTTCTTTTCCTCCTTAAGGTTTCGGAAATCCTCGTTTGAAATGTGTGCCGTGTTTCGGCGGATTTTATGTTATTTTCTTTCGAGACAAACGAGCGTCTCGACGTTATGTTCTGATTTCAAAAAAACCTCCCTCACTTCTTTCCCGTCTTTATAAACCGGAAAATTAAACTTTATTGATTTTAACGGACATTCACTTTCACCCTCTGGATATATCTGAATTTCCTGAA
>CALVHS010000048.1 GCA_944328665.1 uncultured Clostridia bacterium
CCGGGCACGCCGTTCGGCAGCGGCACGCACGTCGTTACCCTTGCGGAGAGCACGGTAAAAGACAACGCGCGGCTGTTCGCGGACATAGCGGAAGTGCCGCGCAAGGCGTTCACGATGGGGATCAAACAGATCATGCAGGCGAAGAAGGTGCTGATCTTGGCGAGCGGGGCGAACAAGGCGGAGGCGGTGTATAAAATGGTAAAGGGGGACGTGACGGAGAGCGTTCCCGCGTCCGTATTGCAGCTGCACCCCGACTGCACCCTCATCGCGGACGAAGCGGCGGCGCGGAAGTTTGTTTGCGGGGAAGGCTGACGTCCGGTGCGCCCCGCGGCTCAAAAGAGCCGCCGTCACAAAACGGAAGAAAAATCGGCAGAGGCAGGCGCTTTTTGAGGCGCCTGCCTTTCACTTATAAACAGATGTTTACATAGTTGTTGATAATTTTTTTCGACTTTCCCCGTTGTCCGCGAAAAAATACGCGCATCCTGTCAAATTGTGGGGAAAATGTGGACATCCGTGCAAAAATTGTGGATAACTTTTTCTGACTTGCCACTCTCGGCTGTCAAAATCAGGCAGATCGGGGGAAAACGGCTGTGGATAAGTGCGATTTATCCACACCTTTCCACACGCTTATGCACAAACAGGCGGTAACGGCGCCGCGGCAGGCTCGGATTCTTGACGGGAAGAGGGGGAAAAGTCATTGCCTTTTTCGGAGAAAGGTGGTATAATAGAAAAAAATGAAAAGGAGAACGACCATGGCGAAGATCACGGCGGATACGCTCATCATGGATTGCATCCGGATCAATCCCGATTCCGCGCAGATCCTGATGTCTTACGGCATGCACTGCCTCGGCTGTGCGATGGCGCACGGCGAGACCATCGGCGAGGCGGTCAGTGTGCACGGCAAGGATCTCGACGAGCTTTTGGAAAAACTCAACGAAGGCGTGCAGGATTGACCTGTACGGAGGAGGCGCGTCCCCGCGGCTGCGGGGACGCGCCTCTCTCTATTTTTGCCGGAATACTTCCGTGGGCGGCCGGTCGTAATATTTGGAAAAATTGCGGTAAAAGGTGGTCATGGAATCGAAGCCGTGCGCGAACACCAATTCGGAAAGGTTGGGATTTTCCGCCCGCTTTGCCTCGGCGACGAGGTTGCGTACCCGCACCGCGTTGATATAGCCGTTGAGCGATTCTCCGATATACGTGTTGAACAGGCGGGAAAAGTAGTATTTGTTATAGCCGAAGGCGGAGGACAGGCTTTCCAGCGAAAGGGGTTCGCGGTAGTGCATGTCGATGTAGTTGAGGGCGGAAACGATGGTGCCGATGTTGGGCGTGGGGGTAGCCGGCACCCGCTCGTAGTGATCGAGCAGGCTGCCGATGATGATGTCGATGTATCCCTTTTTGACGAGGGCGGGCGCGTTTTTCTGCTTGTCCAAGGCATGAAAATGGGGCAGCAGGGTGCGGTTGAACGTCCTGTCGGCGAGGTGCGCCGGCAGCGTCTTGTTCTGGAAGATGCCCGCAAAATCGGAAGAGTATTGCGGGCCGATGATGATGACGAAGTTGGTGTAGCGTGGTGCGGGCGCAAGGGAATGGATGCCGCATTTGCGGACGAACATGATCTCGTCCTTTTTGCAGGGAAAGGCTTCCTCGTTGACCTTGCAGTGTACGCTGCCGCCCGTGATGTAGAGCAGTTCGATGCATCGGTGGAAGTGCGGTTTGGTGTCCGAATCGTCTCCGCGGAAAAATTCGACGCTGTCCGCCTTGTCGTGATTCAGTTCATAATAGGGGAACGTTTTCATGATGTCAATATTCGGTAGATTTTTCTAAAAAACTGCGTGGAAATCCGCAATTTTTAGTGTTATTATATCATTGAAAGAGAAGGATGTCAACCTATAGGAGAAAACTGTTATGAAAATCGCGATCATCGGGTACGGCGGCATGGGTTCTTATCACGCGCAGCTTATGAAAAGTTATGCGGAGAGCGCGCCCGCATACCCGCTCGAATTGGCGGGTATTTACGATATCGACCCCGCCCGTGTGCGTGCGGCGCAGGAGGCGGGCATATACGCCTTTGCGGACGCGGAACAGATCTGGGCGGATAAGTCGGTGGAGGCGGTGCTCATCGCCACCCCCAACGACGTTCACGCGCCCTACGTAAAGGCTGCCGCGGATGCGGGCAAGCATATCGTCAGCGAAAAGCCGATCGCTCTTTCCGAAAGGCAGGCGGAAGAGATGTACGGGTATGCGGAAAGGGCGGGCGTCGTCTTCGAAGTGCATCAGAACCGCCGTTGGGACGAGGATTTTCTCACCGTAAAAAACATCTTCGATCATCCAGAACACATCGGCGACGTCTACCGCGTCGAATCGCGCGTGATGGGCGGCAACGGCATTCCGGGCGACTGGCGCAAGCGCGCGGCGCAGGGGGGCGGCATGATGCTCGACTGGGGCGTGCACCTCATCGACCAGATGCTGCAGATGGTCAAAAGCACCGTCGTTTCTTTGTACTGCGAGTACAGCTATATCTACGGAGAAGAGGTGGAGGACGGCTGCCGCCTGAGCGTAACGTTTGAAAACGGTGTGGAATACCTCATCGTCATCGCCACCGACTGTTTCAGAAGTTTGCCCCGCTGGCAGGTATACGGCACGGAGGGCACGGCGACGGTGCGCGATTGGGATCTTTCGGGCGGGATGACCTGCGCGCTCGTAAAGCATGACGACAACATCGCGGGCATCCGTGCGGGCAACGGATTCACCCGCACGATGGCGCCGCGCGTCGGCGCCACGGTGAAGGAAAAGCCCCTGCCCGCCGTGCATGCCGAGCCGTTCGCATTTTATAAAAACTTTGCCGCGTCCTGCGCGGGCAAGGAGGAGCGGCGCATCAAAAAGGAAGAGGTGCTGCGCGTGTTCCGCCTCATGGAAGCGGCGGCGCGTTCGGCAAAAGAAAACATCGTCGTCAAAGAGCGGATCTGATCTCCTGCGGCAGTGCCGCGGGCGGTATATAAATTTTATCAAGGAGAAGAAGGAACATGAAGATCAGCGTGGTGAGCGGCATCCTCGGCGATTACAGCCTGGACGAGAGTTTGGCATATCTTTCCTCGCTCGGCGTGGACGAGTTTGAGTTGGGCGTGGGCGGATATCCCGGCAAGGCGCATGCCGACGCGCTCGTTTTGAGCAAGGATAAGGCTGCGCGGGAAAAACTCATGGAAACGTTCAAAAAACACGGCATGGGCATTTCCGCGTTGGCGGTGCACGGCAATTGCGTGCATCCCGACAAGGAGACGGCGGCGAAATTCGAGGCGGACTTTGAAGCGGCGTGCGTGCTCGCGGGGCAGATCGGCATCGACCGCCTCGTCACCTTTTCCGGCTGCCCCGGCTCCGACCCCGACGCCAAGCAGCCGAGCTGGGTCACTTGTGCCTGGCCGCCCGAATATCCCAAGATGCTCGAGTGGCAGTGGAACGAAGTGCTCATCCCGTATTGGGAAAAGGCGGTCAAATTTGCGGCGGACAACGGCGTGCGCAAGATCGCTCTCGAAATGCATCCCGGCTTTTGTGTGTATAACCCCGCCACCTGTCTGCGCCTGCGCGATGCCGTGGGCGGGCTGATCGGGGCGAACATCGACCCTTCTCATCTGTTCTGGCAGGGGATGGATATCCTCGACGTCATTCGGGAATTGGGCGAAAAGAAGGCGATCTACTATTTCCATGCCAAGGATACGCAGATCATGGACGCCGTCGTGCGCAAGAACGGCGTGCTGGATACCAAGTCTTTCACCGAGGCGGGGGAACGTTCCTGGGTGTTCCGCACCCTCGGGTACGGGCACGACGTGGGGATGTGGAAACAAATATTCTCCCTCTTGAAGATCATGGGATATGACGATTCCGTCTCCATCGAGCACGAGGACGGGCTGATGTCCCCGAAAGAGGGATTGGAAAAGGCGGTCAGGCTGGTCAAAGAGAGCATCATCCGGGAAAGCAACACGAATATGTGGTGGGCGTAAGGCGAAAATTTTGCAAATACATCGCAGACGAGGGAGGCAAAGAAAATGAAGTTCGGCGTGCAATTGTACAGTTTACGCGAGACGGCGGCGCGCGAGGGTGCGGAAAAGGTGCTCTCCATGGTCGCGGAAGCGGGATATGACGGAGTGGAGTTTGCCGGGTTTTACGGCAAGACGCCCGAAGAGATGAAGGCGCTGCTCGCAAAATACGGCCTTGCGGGCATTTCCGCACATATCCGTCCCGAGGCGGTGGAGGGCGATCTTCCTTTCATTGACGCGCTCGGCATCCGCTATGTGTTTACGCCTTGGGCGAGCACGGAGGAGTTTGAAACGCCCGAAAAATATGCGGCACTGCTCGCCGCGATCGGCAAGGCGAAGGCTCTGTTGGAGGCGCGCGGGGCGGTGTTCGGCTATCACAACCACGCGCACGAGTATGAAAACGGCAACGACTACATCGCCAAGATCGTCAAAGACGCCGGTATCAAGGCGGAGTTAGACGTGTTTTGGGCGACGGTCGCGGGCAAGGACGCCGTCGCCGAAATGCGGAAACTCAAAGGCGCGCTCGCTTTTGTACACGTCAAGGAAGCGGCGGCGCAGGATCCCGCGCACGTCCCGCAGCCCGTCGTGGGGGAGGGCGCCGTCGATATGGCGGGCGTGTTTGCCGAGGCGAAGGCGCAGGGTGTCCCTTGGGCGGTGCTCGAAGTGGAACAGTTTCCCTGCGGCGAGGCGGAGTATCTCAAAAGAAGCCTTGCCAACATGAAAAAACTGATACAATAAGGGGATACCCTGAAAAATAAGACAAAAAAAAGGAGACTGCAAAGATGGATAAAAAAGTCAGGCTGGGCATCATCGGCTGCGGCGGCATCGCCAACAACAAGCACATGCCCGCGGAAAAGCGCAACCCCGCTTCCGAAATGGTGGCGTTTTGCGACATCATCGAGGAGCGCGCCCTTAAGGCGCGCGAGGAGTACGGCACGCCCGATTGCGCCGTCTATACCGATTACAGGGAATTGCTGAAGGACAAGAGCATCGACGCGGTGCTCGTGCTCACGCCCAACAACGCGCACTGCCATATCACGGTGGACGCGCTCGATGCGGGCAAGCACGTCCTCTGCGAAAAGCCGATGGCGATGAATTACGCCGAGGCGAAAAAGATGCTGGAAGCGCGCGACAGATCGGGCAAGATCTTGACCATCGGCTATCAGAACCGCTTCCGTCCCGACGCGCTGTACATGAAGCGCCTCGCCGATGAAGGCACCTTCGGCGATGTGTATTATGCCGAAGCGATCGCCATCCGCCGCCGCGCCGTGCCGACGTGGGGAGTATTCATCGATAAGGAAAAGCAGGGGGGCGGCCCGCTCATCGATATCGGCACGCACGCGCTCGACTTGACCCTCTTTATGATGAACAATTACGAGCCTGCGTATTGCGTGGGCAAGACTTTCCATAAGCTCAACGCCCAGCGCGAGACGGGCAACGCCTGGGGAGACTGGGACGTGGAAAAATTCACCGCCGAGGACAGCGCGTTCGGCTTCGTCGTCATGAAGAACGGCGCCGTTATCTATCTCAAATCGAGTTGGGCGCTCAATATGGCGGATCCGAAGGAAGCGATCACCACCATCTGCGGCGACAAGGCGGGCGCGGACATGCTGGACGGGCTGCGCGTCAATACGGTCATGGCGGGCAAGCAGGTGATGATCAAGCCCGACCTGAACGGCGGCTCGGTCGCCTTCTTTGAAGGCGCGGGCGGCGGCAACCCCGAAGATCTCGAAAGCACTACCTTTACCAATGCCATCCTGCACGGCGGCAAACTGTATGTCACGGCGGACCAGGCGGCGGTCGTCACCCGCATCCTCGAGGGCATTTATAAGAGCGAGGAGACGGGCAAACCCTATTATTTTGATTGAGGTAAAAAAAGATGAACGTTACCGTCGTATGCGAACATAATGCTTCCAT
>CALVHS010000049.1 GCA_944328665.1 uncultured Clostridia bacterium
GGAGAAACGCAGCGAGCGGAGCGAAGCCAAGACGGGACGCGAATATACGCTCGAAAAGATCGCGCTGCCCTTTGAGATGCAGCGGCACCTCGAAGCGCTCGGCATGACGGACAAGACGCCCGTCACCGTGCTCAACCGCAAGGGCAAAGGCATCCTCATCATCAAACTGCGCGGGACGCGGTTCGCGCTGGGATACAATGTGACGAAGAACATCGAGGTGACGGAACGGGATGAACGCTAACGAAGAACTGACCATCGGCTTTATCGGCAATCCGAACTGCGGCAAGACCACCCTGTTCAACGCCTATACGGGCGCCAACCTAAAAGTCGCCAACTGGCCGGGCGTCACCGTGGAAAAGGTGGAGGGCGCCATCCGATCGCACGGAGAGACCATCCGCCTGGTCGATCTGCCCGGCACATACAGCCTGACCTCTTACACGATGGAAGAGACGGTCGCGCGGCGGTTCATCCTCAGCGACGAAGTGGACGTTGTCATCAACGTGGCGGACGCCTCCGCCCTCGAGCGCAGCCTGTACCTGACGCTGCAGCTTTTGGAACTGCAAAAACCGGTCGTGCTCGCCCTCAACATGATGGACATCGTACAAAAGCGGGGGATGGAGATCGACCTGCACCGCCTGCCCGAAATGCTCGGCATCCCCGTCATCCCCGTCTCCGCAAGAAAGAGGAGCGGGCTGGACATTTTGCTGCACGCCGCCGTCCACCATCGGGGGAACAGTGCGCCGCAGGGATTGGAACACGAACATGCGACCGTATCCCATCACAGGCACGATCATCACGCCGAATACGCGATGGTATATTCGGACGAACTGGAGGACAAGATCGACGCGGTGATCGCCGCCCTCAACGAAAAATACCCCGACCTCGCCAACAAACGCTGGCACGCGCTCAAACTTTTGGAAGCGGACAAAGAGATCTGCGAACGCTGCCCCGTCGATCTTCCGGACGTGCTCGACAAGAGTTACGAATCGGAGATCATCAATCAAAAATACGACTTTATCGACGAGATCATCGGCGAAGTGCTCGTCCACAAGGAGCGGCAGGACAAGCTCACGGACAAACTGGACGGCATCCTCACCCACCGCGTCTGGAGCATCCCCATTTTTCTCGTCGTCATGGCGTTCATCTTTTTCCTCACTTTTTTTGTGGGGGATCGGATCAAAGGCCTGTTCGAATTGGGCATCGGCTGGCTGACGGACGCGGCGCAGCGGGGGCTGACTTCGGCGGGCGCGCACGAGATCGTCGTTTCTCTGGTCGTGGACGGGATCATCGCGGGCGTCGGCACCATCGTCACCTTTCTGCCTAACATCCTCATCCTCTTTTTGGCGCTCGCCTTCCTCGAAGACAGCGGCTACATGGCGCGCGTCGCCTATGTCATGGAAGGGATCATGAGCCGCCTCGGGCTTTCCGGCAAGGCGTTCATCCCCATGCTGCTCGGCTTCGGCTGCACCGTGCCCGCGATCATGGCTTCGCGCACGCTCGAAAACAAGCGCGACCGCTTCAAGGTGATGCTCGTCACCCCCTTTATGAGCTGCAACGCGCGGCTGACCATCTATATCCTCTTTGCGGAGATGTTCTTTGCCCGCTATGCCATGCTGGTCGCCTATTCGATGTACCTCATCGGCATCCTGGTGGCGATCGCCGTGTCCGCCGTCATCCACCTCGTCGACCGCAAAAAAAAGAGCGAAAATTACCTCATCATCGAACTGCCCGAATACAAACTGCCCTCCGCGCGCACCGTCGCCATCTACGTCTGGGAAAAGATCAAGGACTATCTCGTCAAGGCGGGCACGACCATCTTCGTGGCGACCGTACTCATCTGGGCGCTCCTTTACTTCGGGCCCCACGGCTTCGTCGACGACATGGAATACAGCTTTGCCGCCTATATCGGCAAATTCCTCGTGCCCGTGTTCCTGCCCGTCGGATTGGGGATGTGGCAGATCGTCGTCGCGCTGATCGCGGGCATCTCCGCAAAGGAAGTGGTCGTATCCAGCTGCGCCGTCCTCTTCGGCATCGCCAACGCGAGTTCGCCCGAAGGGATGAACGCTTTCGCCGCCGCCCTCGGCGGGATCGGCTTCGGCTCACTCAATGCGCTCTGCCTGATGATCTTCTGCCTGCTGTACATCCCCTGCGCCGCGACCATCGCGACCATCCACAAGGAATCGAAGAGCTGGGCGTGGACGGGGTTTACCGTATTTTTTCAACTTGCCGTCGCCTGGGTCGTCACGTTCGCCGTCTATCAGATCGGCTGTCTGATCGTATAAAAAGCGCATGACCGCAAGAGGGACGCCCGCAGGCGTCGCTCTCTCTTTTTACCAGTCTTGTCTTTTCAGCGATTTCGATTTGACGTCGTCGTAATAGGAAAAATACTTCTCCTTCTCCGTTTCCGCCCTTTTGCCGCGCAGATGTTCTTCCAGTTCCTGCGGGGTAAAATCGGAAAGATCCGCCTCCCCGTCGTATTGCGAAAAAAATTTGTAGAGATCGGCTTCGGACATGCTTATCTCCGCCTGTTGTTGTTTTTGCCGTCGCGCGGCGCGCGGGTCAGATACATGGTGGTGCCGTCCTGCTCGGTGCAGACGGCATATCGCTGCAGGACGGGCAGCAATTTCTCCATGAGGTTTTTGAAGGAGTTGCATCCGTAGTTTTTGGGGATGAAGTCGGCATATTTCTGCTTCATCTCCATCGAGATCTGCGCATAGTACGCCTTACCGTTGTTGTCGTCGATCAGGCGGTCGACGATATCGGAAAGATCCTTCTTTTTGGTGGGATCGATGATCTCCGGCTTTTCTTCCTTGGGAGCGGGCACGGGCGCTTTGGCTTTGCCCGCCTTGTCCTTTTTCTTCTTCTCCTCTCCCGTAAAGAGATAGATATACTCGTTGAACGCGTTGACGAACCCGGGATTGACGTTCCTGCCTCCCATGCCGATGACCACCTTGTTGCGCTCGCGCAGTTCGCGCACGAGGCGGGTATAATCGCTGTCCCCCGCGGCGATGCAGAACACGTCCACATCCTTTTCGAAGAGGACGATGAGCGCCTGGATGATGAGCGCGATGTCGATGGTGTTTTTGCGGGGCTGTACTTCGAACTGCTGGACGGCGGTCATCGAAAAGCGGTTGACCTCGTCCTTCCACCCCTTGACCGAACCTTTCGACCAATCGGCAAAGATGCGCTTGACCATCACGTTGCCGTAATTGGACGCCTCGTCAAAGATCTGCTTGGCGCTGTACGCGGGCACGTTTTCCGCATCGATGAGCACCGCTACGTTTTTGACTTTGTCCATACGCATCAGTTGCCTCCTCCGTTGCCCTTGCCGTCGTCAAACGGGTCATCCGTGCCGCCGCTGCCGAAGCCGCCGAAGGGATCTTCCGGCTCGCGCGGGGGCGCGCCGTTCTGCCCCCCGTTCCGATACGCGCCGCCCTGTCCGTTATCGCTGTGCGGATCATGATACCGCGCATTATACGGGTTATTGTACGGGTTGTTGTACGGATCGTACGGGTTATAATATTGTTGCTGCCGGCGGCGGATCTCCTCGGCGCGGGCGCGCATATAAGCGCCGTAATCGACGCGCTTCCTGTTGCGGAAGGCAAAGATCAAGAAGGCGTCGGCAGGCAAAAGCACGCACAGCACGGTCAGCCAAATATAGGACACGGGCGCATAACGGCGGAAAAAACAGACGAACAACAGCACCGCCGCCAAGATATAAATGAGCTGAAAGACGATGGAAAGGACGTTGCCCACCATGTACATTTTGTACAGAGTGTTGGAAAATTCCGCAGAAAAGCCGAGGGAGACGCCGTAATCCCCTTCCACCGTGGTGATATAGCGGTCATAATCGCCGAAGGCGATCAGCTGCGGGACGCAGGTGAGCGCCATGGCGGCGGTGTACAAAAGTTCGGCGATCAGCACGACGACGCCGATCTTTTTGATGCGCAGGCTGCCGAGGCGCGCCTCGCCCGCCAGTTCCCCCATCAAATAGGTGCTTGCAAAGGGAATAAAGGCGCACCAGGCGAGATCTTTTTTGCCGGCATTTTTTGCCATGGCGGAAAGCCCCGCCGCCCGCAGCGCGTAGATGAGCAGGAACAAGCCGCCCGAAACGCCGAGCAGGACGTATGTGACCGTCCCCGCATTTGCCAGCCCGTAATACTGCATCACGGCGGGATTGAGCGCGCTGACGCTCAACAGCGCATAGAGGATGATAAAAAATTCCATATAAGCTCCTTATCTTCGGATAGAAATTTCCGCCGCGCCCTCCCCGAAGAGGGGAAAGCCGTAATCGACGGAGAGGAGAGTCAGCCCTTTGGCAGGCATGGTCTTGCCCAAAAGTTCCCTGTTCCCGGTGCGCAGCGCCTCCTCCACGACGGCAAGGGAAAGTTTCCCCGTTCCGCATTCGAGGATCGCGCCCGCCATGATGCGCACCATGTTGTATAAAAAGCCGCTGCCGCACACTTCGATATGCGCGCCGGGCACCCCTTCCGCATATCCGTTTGCCCATGGCGCCGCTTCGACGGAATACACCGTGCGCACCGTCGTCTTGACCGACGAACCCGTCGAAGAGAACGCCGCAAAGTCGTGTTCGCCTTCCAAAAGGCGCGCGCATTCGCCCATGCGCGCAAAATCGGGGCGCTCGCCGAAGCGCTCCGCATACCGCTCGAGAAGCGGATTTTCCCGCCGCGAAAAGTAGACGGAATAGCGGTAAGTCTTTTTCTTTGCCGAGCGGCAGGCGTCGAACGAATCGGGCGCGGCGGCGCTTTCCAGGATGCGCACGTCCGGCGGAAGTTTGGTATTGACGGCGTCCGCGATCCGCTCCGGCGCGATCTTTATCCCGCCCGGAAGAGCAAAATTACAGATCTGCCCCGCCGCATGCACGCCGGCATCCGTCCTGCCGCTGCCCGTGACGCGGGTGCAGACGCCGAACGCCTCCACGAGGGCGCGTTCGAGTTCCCCCTGCACCGTCCTGCCGTTGTTTTGCACCTGCCACCCCGAAAAGTGGGTGCCGTCATAGGCGGTCAAAAGCGCGATGTTGTTCATGTTTGCACCAAAAACAATGGAACGTATGTCCGATTTTTTTACAAAAACGCATCGAGGATGGCAAATTTTCCGCCCAGATACACGTTGAGCAGCACCACCCCCGCGATCAGCGCCGCAAGGAGAAGGGCTCCGACCAGGTCACGCCAGGTAAAGACGAGCTTTTTATATTTTGTGCGCCCCTTGGCGCCGCTGTAACAGCGCGCGTCCATGGCGTCGCCGAGGTCTTCCGCCCTGCGGAAAGCGGAGACGAGCAGCGGGATGAGTACGGGCACCACCGCTTTGGCGCGCTTGATGAGGCCGCCCGTCTCAAAATTGGCGCCGCGCGCCTTCTGCGCCGCGACGATGCGGTTCGTCTCGTCCATCAGCGTGGGGATAAAGCGCAGGGCGATGCTCATGATGAGCGCCAGTTCGTGCACGGGGAATTTTATCCATTTTAGGGGGGTCAGCAGGCTTTCGATGCCGTCGGTGAGGGGCACGGGCGCCGTAGTCAGCGTCAGCACGGAGGTGCCCATGACGAGCAAAAAGAGGCGGAACGCTAAAAAGACGGTATTGATGACCGCTTCCCAGGACAGGGTGATGAATTTCCATTGCCAGATGACATGCAGCTCGTTCCCCGCATAAAAAAACAAGTTCAGGATCGCCGTAAAGATGATGAGGAAGAGGATCATCTTCACCGAGCGCAGCACCCTGCCGAAGGGCACGCGAGAGGCGAGCACGGCGACGATCAAAAAGAGCGTGACCGCCGCCAAGGCATAAAAATTGTCCGCAAGGAAGATGGCGACGATGTAGGCGATGACGAAGAGGATCTTCGCCCGCGGATCCATGTTGTGTACAAAAGAGCGGACGGGATAATATTGCCCGAAGATGACGTCGTTCAGCATCCTCTCCCCTCCTTGCGCGCGGCATACGCCGCCAACACCTTGCGGATGAGGTCGTCCGAAGTAAAATCGGTATCGAGCGCGATCCCCCGCTCTTTGAGGATGCGCGCGCACTTTGCCGTCACGGGGATATCCAACCCCAGCAAAAGCAGCTCGTCCGAGCGGGCAAAGATCGCGGCGGGCGTATCTTCCATGACCACCTTCCCTTCCGAAAAGACGGCGGCGCGCGTGCAGTTTTCGGCGATCTCGTCCATGTCGTGCGAGACGATGACGACCGTCTTGCACCATCCGCCGTGGATGCCGTGCAAGAGCTGCATGATCTCCTTTTTGCCGAGCGGGTCGAGCCCCGCCGCGGGCTCGTCGAGGATAAGCACTTCCGGCTTTGTGACGATGACCCCCGCGATGGCGGCGCGGCGCTTCTGCCCGCCCGAAAGTTCGAAGGGAGAGCGGTCGCGCACCTCCTCGTAGTCCAACCCGACCGTCTCGAGCGCCTCGCGCACCGCGGAACGCATCTCCTCCTCCCCCATGTCCCTGCAAAAATTTTTCAGCCCGAACATGACGTCCTTTTCCACCGTCTCCGCAAAGAGTTGGTATTCCGGATACTGAAAGACCATGCCGACCTTGGCGCGCAGCCCCAGGACGTCGCATTTTTTGGAAGAGAGGTCGTATTCCCCCACCTTGAGGTATCCGCCCGTGAGGCGGACGAGGGCGTTCAGGTGCTGCAAAAAGGTCGATTTGCCGCTGCCCGTATGCCCGATGATGCCGAAAAACTCTCCCTCTTCGATGGTGATGTCCACACCTTTGAGCGCCTGCACCGCGAAGGGAGATCTGGGATTGTAGGTATATGTCAGGCCTTTTGCAACGATGCGCATATCTCCTCCGCAAGATCCTCCGCGCGGAAGGCGCCGCCGACAGGCATGCCGCCTTCGGCGAGTTTTTTGGAGATATAGGCGGCGCGGGGCAGCGCCAGCCCGTACATCTCCAGTTCGTCCGAGCGGGAAAAGATCTCCCGCGGCGTGCCGTCCATGACCGTCTCGCCCCGGTGCATGACGACCGCCCTGTCCGCCTCGAGCGCTTCGTCCATAAAATGGGTGATGAAGATGACCGTCATCCCCCGCTCCTTGTTCAGCTTTTTGACGACGTCCATCACCTCCCGCCGCCCTTTCGGGTCGAGCATGGCGGTCGATTCGTCGAGGATCATGATCTTTGGCAGGACGGCAAGCACGCCCGCGATGGCGATGCGCTGCTTTTGCCCGCCCGACAGGCGTGAAGGGGTGGCGCTGCGGAAAGCGCTCATGCCTACCGCGTCCAGGGCGAACCCGATCCGCCGCCCGATCTCCTCCCGCGGCAGGCCGATATTTTCGGGGCCGAAAGCGACGTCGTCCTCGACGATGGAGGCGACCGTCTGATTGTCCGGGTTCTGAAAGACCATGCCCGCGCTCTTCCTGATCTCGAACGTGTTCTTTTCGTCGGCGGTGTCCAGCCCGAAGACGATCGCCCTGCCCTCCGTGGGGATGAGAAGCGCGTTGATCATCTTGGCAAGGGTAGATTTTCCGCTGCCGTTCCTGCCCAACACGGCGACAAATTCCCCTTCTTCCACGGAGAGGGTGACGCCGTTGACGGCATACGATCCCTCGCCCTCGCGGTATGCAAATTTCACGTTTTCCAGTCTGACCGCTTCCATGGTTCAATATTATAGCAAAAGCAAGAAAAATTCACAACGATTTTGCAGGCAGATTCTGCCGTTTTCACTTCTCTATTATAATTATTTAGCAATTTTACGCTTTTTATATTGACTATTTTCCGCAAAACAATTATAATAATCGTGAACGTGCCCGATCGGCTTGCAAAGGAAGGGCACGATCGCAAGATACAAGAAAATCTATAGAATCCGGAGGTTATGTTTTCGTATGAAGAAGATGACGATCGACGGCAATACAGCCGCCAGCCACGTCGCCTATGCCTTCTCTGAAGTCGCGGCGATCTACCCCATCACGCCTTCTTCCCCCATGGCAGAAGTCGCGGACGAATGGGCGACCGCGGGCAGAGTCAACATGTTCGGGCAGAAGCTGCGCCTTGCCGAAATGCAGTCGGAAGGCGGCGCCGCGGGCGCCGTACACGGCTCCCTTTCCGCGGGCGCGCTGACCACCACCTATACGGCGAGCCAGGGCCTGCTCCTGATGATCCCCAACATGTACAAGATCTCGGGCGAACTGCTGCCCACCGTCTTTCACGTCTCCGCGCGCGCGATCGCGGCGCACTCGCTGAACATCTTCGGCGACCATCAGGACGTCATGGCATGCCGCCAGACAGGCTTTGCGATGCTCGCTTCCGGCTCCGTGCAGGAAGTCATGGATCTCGCGCTCGTCGCGCACCTTTCCACGCTGAAAGCCAAAGTACCTTTCCTGCACTTCTTCGACGGCTTCCGCACCTCGCACGAAGTCTCCAAGATCGACGTCATCGACTATGACGAAATGAAGGCGCTCGTCGACATGAAGGACATCGACGACTTCAAGAGCCGCGCGCTCAACCCTGAACACCCCATCCAGAAAGGCACCGCGCAGAACGGGGACACCTACTTCCAGAACCGCGAAACGGCGAACAAATATTACCTCGCCGCCCCCGCCATCGTGGAAGAGATGATGGAAAAGGTCAACAAGCTCACGGGCAGGAATTACCACCTCTTCGATTACTGCGGCGCGCCCGACGCGGAAAACGTCGCCGTCATCATGGGCAGCGGCGCGGACGCGATGGAAGAGACCATCAATAAAATGAACAAAGAAGGGCATAAAGTCGGCCTCATCAAAGTCCGCCTGTACCGCCCCTTCGTCGCGGACAAGTTCATCGCCGCCATCCCCGCGACCTGCAAAAAGATCGCCGTGCTCGACAGGACGAAGGAGCCCGGCTCCCTCGGCGAGCCTCTCTACCTCGACGTCTGCTCCGCGCTCTTCGAAAAGGGCGTTTCCGGCATCAAGGTCGTCGGCGGCAGGTACGGGCTCGGCTCGAAGGAGTTCAACCCTTCCATGTGCTACGCGGTCTATAAGAACCTCGAAAAGGAAGAGCCGAAGAACCACTTCACCGTGGGCATTTACGACGACCTGACGAACACCTCCCTCGACTTCTCCGAAAAGTACGACGCGGCACCGGAAGGCGCGATCTCCTGTAAATTCTACGGGCTCGGCTCGGACGGCACGGTCGGCGCCAACAAAGATTCCATCAAGATCATCGGCGACCACACCGACATGTATGCGCAGGCGTACTTCTTCTACGATTCCAAAAAATCGGGCGGCATCACCGTGTCTCACCTCCGCTTCGGCAAGACGCCCATCCAATCTTCTTATCTCATCGACAGCGCGGACTTCGTCGCCTGCCACAACCCTTCCTACATCACCCGCTACGACATGCTCACGGACGCGAAGGAAGGCGGCAAATTCCTGCTGAATTCCCCTTGGAACACCCTCGAAGAGCTGGAAAAGAACCTGCCCGCGAACGTCAAACGGCAGATCGCGAAAAAACATCTCAAATTCTATAACATCGACGCCATCATGATCGCAATGGATATCGGCCTGAACGGCAAGACGAGCACCATCATGCAGTCCGCCTTCTTCTACATCAACGATTCCATCATGCCTTACGACCAGGCGTCCGACTACATGAAGAAGGCCGTCTACAAAAAGTTCTCCCGCAAGGGCGACGCGGTCGTCAACATGAACTATGCGGCGATCGATTCCGCCAAGAGCGGGCTCGTCGAAGTCGCCTACCCCGCAAGCTGGGCGGAAGCGACGGACGGCGCCCCGATGGTCGCCGTGGCGGACAACGAATACTTCAAAAACGTCGTGCATCCCATCCTCGTGCTCGAGGGCGACAAGCTGCCCACCTCCGCCTTCAACGCGGACGGACACGTCCCCGTCGGCACGACCAAGTTCGAAAAGCGCGGCGTCGCCGTCAAGGTGCCTAAATGGGTGGCAGAAAACTGCATCCAGTGCAACCAGTGCTCCTTCGTCTGCCCGCATGCCTGCATCCGCCCCGTAGTCATCGACGACGCGACGGAAAAGCCCGACACCTTTGTCACCAAACCCACGACGGGGCTCAAGGGCACGCAATTCCGCATGCAGGTCTCCCCGCTCGATTGCATGGGCTGCGGCGTTTGCGCGAACGTCTGCCCCGGCATGAAGGGCAACAAAGCGCTCGTCATGGTGCCGCTGGAAGAGATCGCCGACGCGGATTCCAAGAACTGGGAATACGCGCAGGAAGTCAAACAGGCGGACACTTCCTCCATCAAGAGGACGACGGTCAAGGGCAGCCAGTTCAACCAGCCCCTCTTCGAGTTCTCCGGCGCGTGCGCGGGCTGCGGCGAGACGCCGTACGTCAAAGTAGTCACGCAGATGTTCGGCGACCGCATGGTCATCGCCAACGCCACGGGCTGCTCCTCTATCTACGGCGGTTCCTCCCCTACCTGCCCGTATACGGTGAACAAAGAAGGCCACGGCCCCGCATGGGCAAACAGTCTTTTTGAAGACAATGCGGAATTCGGCTACGGCATGAACCTCGCGTACAGCGCAAGGCGCAACAAGCTGGCGGCGGAGATCAAAGAGCTTGCCGAAGCCGGCTGGAAAGACTATGCGGAAGGCAAGGCTGCCTGCGAAGAATGGCTCGCCGGCATGAACGACGCGGAAGCGAGCAAAGCCGCCTCCGAAAAGCTGCTCAAAGCGCTGGAAGGCTGCAAAGACTGCGGCTGCGAAGCGGATGCGCTCTGCAAAGAGATATATAAGGCGAAGGACTGCCTCGTCAAAAAATCCATCTGGATCTTCGGCGGCGACGGCTGGGCATACGATATCGGTTACGGCGGGCTCGACCACGTACTCGCCTCCGGCGAGGACGTCAACGTGCTCGTGCTCGATACCGAAGTATATTCCAACACGGGCGGACAGGCGTCCAAAGCGACCCCTACCGGTTCGGTCGCCAAGTTCGCTTCCTCCGGCAAACGGGTCAAGAAAAAGGATCTCGGCATGATGGCGATGAGCTACGGCTATGTGTACGTCGCACAGGTGGCGATGGGCTCCAACAAGCAGCAGTTCCTTAACGCCCTGCTCGAGGCGGAAAAATACCACGGGCCTTCCCTCATCATCGCCTATGCGCCCTGCATCAACCACGGCATCAACATGAGCAAGAGCCAGGACGAAGAGAAGCGCGCGGTCGACTGCGGTTACTGGCAGCTGTACAGGTACAACCCCGCGCTGAAGGAAGAGGGCAAAAATCCCTTCACGCTGGACAGCAAGGATCCCACCGCAAGCTATCAGGAATTCATCCTCGGCGAGACCCGCTATTCCTCTCTCAAGAAGACGCAGCCCGCCATCGCGGAAAAACTCTTCGAAGAGAGCGAAGAAGAGAGCAAAGAACGCCTGGAAGGGTACAAAAAACTCGCCAACAAAGAGTGACCTATCAACCTTTCCAAACGTAAAACGGGCGCCTGCCAAACGGCAGGCGCCCTGTTTTTTTGATCGAAAAACCGCAGACCGTCCGCCGGTTTTTTATGCAAAAAGCAAGGGAGCACGATCGGCCCCCTTACAAGAAACGGTCTTATGTTTTCGGCTTGACCGAGCAACGCCGACGGTATCGAACAAGCCTGCACCCGTCATATGGTCGCTCTTAACGGCCTTGCCCGCCGCGAAGTTCGGCGAGCCTTGTTTGCAGCGCGGAAAGCGCTTCGGCGGGATCGAAGATCTTCTCCACCGCCCGCTCCATCGGGCAGACGCCGTCCCCCTGCCTGTTGACGATATACGGGGCGCGCCCGCCGCAGGAATACGGGATGCCGCGCTCCTCCAAGACCGCCGCGCCCTTGTCCGAAAGCACCCCTGCATATACTTCGGCGATGCCCGCATAGACAAAGAGGAGCGCCGCCGCCTTGCCGACGACGACGTCCGCCGCCGACCAGCCGCGCAAGTCCTTCCCCTCCCCGATCAAGGACAGCATAGGCGCGATCCCGCGCAGATCGCTCACGATACATTCCTCCCCGCGGCAGAGCGCAAGGGTATGCCCCGGCAGAGCGTCACGGGCGCGTGCGGCGTCAGTCATCTCTGCGGAGCAGGGCGCGCAGCCCCATCACCATGAAGGGCACAGCCACCGCCTGCAAGAGCATACCGAGCAGCCCCGTTTGGATCTGCGACCAGATCATCGCGGGAGTGAAGGGCGCGACGCCCTGAAAGAGCGCGGCCAAAAGCAGGAAAGACGCCCTGCCCGCGACCTGCGCCAACAGGACGGCGGGAAACGCCATCCAACCGTTTTCGGCGATCTTTTCGGAAAAGAGCCCGGACACCGCCGCAAATACGGCGAGCTCCGCCATCATGAAGGGAAGGCGCGCCGCGGCAGGCATCGCTTCCCCGAAGGCGGAAGTGACGGCAAAACTGACGAGCGGAGCGGCGATCCCCACGCCCAGCCCCCACCACGCGCCGAGCAGGCACCCGCCCAACAGGACGGGAAGATACATGGGCAGCCATTGCACGCCGCCCGCCTGCCCCGCCGCAAGATGGACGAGCTGCGGCAGCAGCACGGCGAGCGCGACGATGCCGAGCGAGACGGCGCCCTTTACGCTGAGGACGATCTTACGCGAAGCGCCCCGCTGCGTCAATACGCTTTCTAACATAGTTTTGTCTCCTTTTTACGATACGTTCATTGATTTATTTACCAAAATAGGCGGCGATCTCGCGCATGCGGCCGACCTGATCCGTTTTGAACGGGCAGCGCCTGTTGCAGTGCCCGCATGCGATACAGTCGGATGCCTTTTTGGTAAGGGTCATATAGTGGTCGGCGGCGAGCCGATCGCCCGCGCGCGCGAGGTCGTAATATTTATTGACCGTTCCCACGTCGATCCCCGCGGGACAGGGTTGGCAATGGTTGCAGTAAACACACTTTCCTGCCGCGTCCGCGGGCGCAAAGGTACCGATGACGGCGTAATCTTTTTCCTCTTCGGAGGCGTCAAAATAGCCGAGCAACCGTTCGAGATCCGCTTTGTTCCGCACGCCGGGCAGCACGGTGAGGACGCCGGGTTTATCCAGCGCATACCGGATGCACCGGTATTCCGTGAGCGCCTTACCGAAGGGGGACGTCTCCGCGGCGAGGAGCTGCCCGCCCGAAAACACCTTCATGACCGAGATGCCGACCCCTTCACGCTCGCAGCGGCGGTACAGCTCCATGCGCTCGTCGCCGCTGCCGTTGGCATATTCCCCCTGCTGATAGTCGTAGCCGGGGTTGATGCTGAACATCAGCATGTCGACGAGCCCCGTATCCAGTACCTTTTGCGCGAGGGCGGGAACGTGAGATGAGAGGCCGATATGTTTGGCGACGCCCTCCTCCTTCATCCGCAGAAGATAGGCGAGCGCACCGCCCTTTCTGTACTTTTCCCAATCGGCGGGCTCGTCGAGGCAATGGATGAAGGCATAGTCAATATGATCCGTCCTCAATGCACGCAGCTGGCGTTCCACGCTCCGCTTGATCGCGTCCGCATCCGTCGTCCAGCCGTATTCCCCGCGGGAATATTCCGCGCCGAAATGCACCTGATAGATGACCTTATGCCGCACGCCCGCAAAGGCGCTGCCGAAATAGGAAAACGTGCGTTCTCCCGCGGTGGCGAGGTCGTAATAATTGACGCCCTGTTCATAGGCGTATTCGAGCGCGGCAGCCGCCTCCGCGGCGGTCGCTTCGCAGATGGATGCCGTACCGAAGCCGATGACGCCGATCTTGTCTCCCGTGCGGCGGTTGATACGATATTCCATACCCTGCCTTTCACACCTCCTATCCCTCTATCATTCTGCCGGCCGGCGCGCACGTCCGACGCTTTTTCTTTCCGACGCCATGCGCGGCGGCTGTCATGCGGCCGCTCCCCGCACGCGTGCGGGGAGCGGAAATATCACTCGATGACAAAGACGGTGACGCTGTTCTTATCCAGCGTATATTCGAGCTTGTTGCCCGCGATCTTGATATTCTTTTCGCGGGGGAGGATGTTGTGCTTGGCGCCGTAATTGGTACCGATCTCGTTGATGACGTTTTCATCCTCGTCGGAAAGGGTGACGACGTGCGCCTTTCTCTTTTCGCCGAAGTTAGAGATCTCCGCTACGATGTCCTGCTCTCCGCCGCTGACGTTGACGACTTTCAGATAGATCCTGCCCTCCTCGTCATACGTCGCCGACTGGAACACGCGCTCGTTCACCTTCCAAACGTTTTTGTCGAAGAGGAAATGCCACTCGCCGTCCTTCCAAAGGTACGCCTGCATCTTTTTCTTCGTGTACACGATCTTCATCGTGTTGCCTTCGGGGCTATACCCGATGAAGCGGTCTTTGCCCATCAACTCGCACACCGTGCGCATGAAATCCACACGCTTGTCGAATGAAACGTCATATCCTTTATGATTTTTGCCGTATTGGCAGCTCATGGAAAAGCCGTTGCAGTCCATCGTGCCCCGATCGGCGACTTCCTTGACGCCGACGCCCGCGATAAAACTCTGCTTGCCGAAGAGGCGGCGGAAATCGATCTCCACTTCGCACTCGGAGAAATCGCCGTCGATATAATACCCGTTAAAGGCGTCCGCCTCGTCGATGATCAACTCGCCCTTTTCGATCCTGCCGCCGATGCAGCGGGGATACAGCTTCCAGTCCCCCATGCCGTCCGCAAAGTTGTGGCGGTACAGTTCGGCGCCGTCCGCAAGGCTTTTGACGCGCACTTCTTTTACCGCGACCGCCGTCGCGTGCGCGCCCACCAAAAGCCCGCCCGCATTGTCGTCGCTGACTTCGCTGACCCCGTCGAGGAGGGTCTTGCCCGTGTTCGCCGCAAACATTTGCTGCACAAAATAGTTGGGCGTGAACATCATGTCGCGGGGGTTGAGCCAGATGAGGTTGGGCGTCCAGCGGTAATTGGCTGTAGACGCAAAGAGAGGCGCATAGCAGGTCATCTTGACGACGTCGCTGTTGCGCTCGCAGCCGGTGAGGAAGGCTGCCTCCGCGAGGGCGGAGCGCAGGTTGTTTTCGCCGTTGAGCCTGCCCCTGCCATCGCTCATCGTGTGCATCGCGTATTCGCCCATGAACACTTTGGCGCCGCTGCGGTCGTAACTGTCGTAGCGCTTGGTGTTATCGATGAACCATTGATAGGAATTATAGACGTGCTCGTCCACGATCATGTTGCGGAATTTTTTGTTGATGACCTTCCAGTTGTCGCTCGAATCCTGCGGACGGATGTCGACGCCCGCCGTCGTGACCACGGTGATGCCGAACTTTTTCAGCAAGTCGACCTGCGTGCCCGCATAGGCGTACTGTTCCAGCCCCAACAGGCAGGCGGAGAAGTTTTCAAAGTAGACGTCCCCCCAGTTTTCGTTGCCGATGCCGACAAACTCGAGTTCGAAAGGCGCGGGATGCCCCATGCCCGCACGGATCTTTGCCCAATGCGCCTCCACCTCGTCCTCCGAATCCACGCTGCCTTTGGTAAAATACAACAGGTGGGCGACGTTGTCGATGACCTCGCGCTTGAACATGCCCGTGCCCGGCATGATGCGGCGGTAGCCCTCACCGCGCTGGGTGCCCACGCGGATCTGGCACAACAGCCCCGCGTGCAGCACGGGCAGCGGCGCCATGCCCAGATCTTCGCACAGACAAAAATACTCATAGAAGCCGACGCCGTACGACTGCATATATCCCCAGGTGTTGGCGATCTGCTTTCTCGTCTCCAACGGCCCCACGGTATTGCGCCAGCGGTATTGATTTTCGAACACGTCGTCCCCTTCCACGACGCAGCCGCCGGGGAAACGGAAGAAGGAAGGATGGCAGTCCTTGAGCGCCTTGACGATGCGCGGAGACAGCTTGCCGTTCCTGTATTTGTCCGGATCCCCCCAAACGGTATTGGGGAGAAGAGAAACGTAATCGACGCCGATATGCCCGTTGCCCTTGAAGATGATGACGAGCCTTCCCATTTCGGCGGCGAGCGCCCTGAAAGAGCAGCTCACCTTTTCCCACGAACCGTCGCTGCCCGAAAGGGGGATCTCCGCCACGGTGGTAAGGACGGAGCGCGCGCCGCGCACATAGACTTCCGCCTTCCCTTCAAAGCCCAGCTTTTTGACGAACATGCTGAAATTGTACGTCTCGCCCTTTTCGAGCGCCATGCCGTAATAATTCCAACTGCCCACGGCAAAGCCCGGATTTTCGAGGCGGTAGATGCCGCCCGCGCAGAGCACGAGATAGGAAGGATTGGTAGGCGCGATGCCCCCCTCCTCCGCGATATAGTGCGGACCGGCGCCGGAAATATCCCAATATGCCGCCTTCTGCTTGCGCAGCTCTACGGGAGAAGAGGCGTTGAAATTGTCGTAGTTGAAATACTCGAACTCGAAAGAATTGTTGATGACCATTTCGGCGTTGAGCCCGCCGTCCCCTGCCTGGTTGATATCCTCAAAGAACAGACCGTACAGGTGTTTGCTGACTTCGATGCCGCTTTTGTTTTTGTCCAGATCAAAACGAATCATACTGCGACTCCCTTTTTTTATTCTTTCTTCTATTATTGTAACATAGTGCCCCGCGTTCGTCAACGGTTGTCCGAAAAAAATGCGCCACTTTTTTTGCCCCGCCCGCAAGGAAACGTTCCCTTTTTTTCGCTGCGGCAAAGCCGCCGCCCGCGCCTTCTTCAAACAAAATATTTTCAGAGCCGCTCGAACCGTATTCGGCGGAACAACACATCGGCAGAGGATAAACATTCACCATATTAAGAACAGTCGGGCAGGAAAACATGCCCGACTGAAAAAATCCTATCGCTGTTTTCAGCGACGAGTTTCTTCTGCCCCTCGGAATCATTGCATACGTATTGCGGAAAACAGTACTAAACCATAAAAAAACAGTCGGAGGGAGTTTTACACGGCATTCCCCGCGGCGACCAGGGCGATCTCTTCGGAGATGTTCTCCACGAGGATATCTCCCGCGCGTATGGGCGGCGCGGGATGCAGTTGTCTGATCTTGCGCATGACGGCAAAGATCTCTTCCCTCTTTACCTCCTCCGCCGTTTTGACGGGCAGCATCCTGCCGTCGGTCAGCCGCACGGTGCTCGTGACGATGCGGCGCGGGCAGGTCATCTCCGCTTCGGCATACTTTTTGCCGCGCGGACAGAAATTTCCCGTCACAAAAACGCCGCTTTCCGTTGCCTCCGCCCTCAGTTCGCACC
>CALVHS010000050.1 GCA_944328665.1 uncultured Clostridia bacterium
CATCTCGAACATCCGCGACGTGTTGCCGTATCCGCGCACGGTGGGGAATCTGGAGTACTAAAAAGGTTCACAAAAAAAGTTTTAAGCTGATAAAACTTTTTTCCGTGATTTGAGGACAACCCCAACGCGCGCCGCTTAATAAGCGGCGCGACGTTCGGAGTTTTCCTCTGCGGCGCGCTTTTTAAGGGCACACCATAATATGCGCGCCGCATTCACCCTTCCTGCAAAAGCAAAAGTGTTTGCAATTTGGGTGCGCTGGCGCAGAGGCGCGACTCTGCTTGCGCGAGTAATTATTTTATCCTTCGCGCGAATCTCGCAAAAGAGATGCTGCGATTCGCTTGATTTGAGAGAAAACCCAAAATTCGCCGTATTTCCTGCGGCTCTGTGTTCGGTTTTCTCTCTGCGGCAGTAGGCGCGCGAGGCTTTCACTTGCTTGCAATAGCGAAAACGAGCGCACCGCTTTCGGCTTTGCCGAAAACCAAGCGCAACGCGTGGAGAAATCTCTGTAACAAATATGCCCTTACATTCATCGCCCGCACAAAAAACAGCAATGACTGCATTTTTCGAGAGATTTCTCGACTGCGCGCGGCTTCGCTTTTCACTCCGTCCGGCTCCCGCCGCGCTCCGCTCGAAATGACAATTTCCCCGCAAACAATTTATAATAAGCGCGTTCCAAAATCGCTGTTTTGATAATTTATCGAAAAAGGCAAAACCATGCTTTTGTCTTTTTCACTCAATTTGCCGATACCTCGGCTCACGGAAAGGGTGAAAGCGACGCGCATATTTACGGTGTGCCCTGAAAAGGCGCGTCGCTGAGGGGAAAACCGCTCGGGTTTCCCCTCAAGCTCTCGGCATTTCGCAGCCGACAGCTCGGCGAGAAATGCGAGAACCTTTTCGCGAACTCATTTCGTCGCCGTGCGGAACACCTCGGTGATGCGCTCGTCGGCGCGGATCTTTTTGATCAATAAATCGATGTCTTCCTTGCCGTTTAAGCGGATGTTCGCCTCGATGACGGCGTCTTTATTCTTGTCGAAGCGGGAATTAACGCCCGTGATCATCAGCCGCATATCGGACACGACGGAGGTGAGCACCGAGAGCGCCACGCCCTGATCCTTCGCCTTGATGACGATGCCCGCGACGAACCTGCCGCTCCCCCCCGCCGCCCATTCGGCGGGCAGAATGCGGCCCTTTTCCGCCTCCAGCGTTTTAACGTTGGGGCAGTCGGCGCGGTGGATAACCACCCCCCTGCCCCGCGACACGAAGCCGACGATTTCGTCGCCGGGCACGGGATTGCAGCACCCCGCAAAGCGCGTCAAAAGCCCGCTCATGCCCTTGACGATGACGCCGCTCGAATCGCTCGGCGTTTCCCCGCGGTAGATGACCGGCTTGGGTACCTCTTTCCGATAAAAGTCGATGAGGCGGAACAGCACTTGGTTGACGGTGATGGCGCCGTAACCGACGGACGCGAACATCTCGTCCTGCGAGGAGAAGGAGAATTTTTCCGCGACCTTCGCAAAGCTCTCCTCGGTGAGAATGTCGGAGAGGGCATAGCCGCGGTGCTTCGCCTCCGCTTCGAGCATGCTCTTGCCGAGTTTGACGTTCTCCTCCTTCATCTCCCGCTTGAAGAACTGTTTGATCTTCGCGCGGGCGCTGGAGGATTTGACGATCTTCAGCCAATCCCACGACGGGCCTTTGGAGTTCGTGGAAGTGAGAATTTCCACCACGTCGCCCGTCTGCAGGGTCGAATCGAGCGGGACGATTTTGGAATTGACGCGCGCGCCCGTACAGCGGTTGCCCACCTCGCTGTGGATGGCGTAAGCAAAGTCGATGGGCGTCGCGTCCTTGGGCAGGGATATGACCTTCCCCTTCGGGGTAAAGACGAGCAGTTCGTTGCTGTACAGTTCCGTCTTGAGCGATTCCATGAATTCTTTGGAATCTTTCAGCCCCCCTTCCCAATCCAAGACCTCTCGGATCCAGGAAAGCCTGTCGGTAAAGGCGGATTCCTCCGACTTTTTCTCTTTATACTTCCAATGCGCCGCGATACCGAATTCGGCAATGCGATGCATCTCGAAAGTGCGGATCTGGATCTCGAAAGGCTGCCCGAAGTTCGTCACGACCGTCGTGTGGAGGGACTGATACATGTTCGCTTTCGGCGTGGCGATATAATCTTTGATGCGGCCCGGGATCGGCTTCCATTTTTTGTGGATCTTGCCGAACACCTCGTAACACTCGTCCACCGTGCCGACGATGACGCGCACCGCCGTCAGATCGTAGATCTGATCGAGTGTCTTGTTTTGCGTCTTCATCTTTTTATAGATAGAATAAAAATGCTTGGGCCTGCCGAACACTTCCCCTTCTATATGGCTCTCGTCGAGGATCGCCTTGATCTCCTTGACCACGGAATCGACAAACTTATGCCGCTCTTCCAATTTTTGGTGGATGTTTTCGACCAGAAATTCATACGACTCCGGTTCGAGATATTTGAGGCATAGATCCTCCAGTTCGCATTTGATCTGCGAAATACCCAGCCTCCCCGCGAGAGGGGTATAAATATCGAGCGTCTCCTGCGCCATCTTGCGCTGTCTCTCTTTGGAGAGGAAATTGAGGGATCGCATGTTGTGCAGGCGATCGGCGAGTTTGATGATGATGACGCGGATATCCTTCGCCATCGCCACAAAGATCTTGCGGAAGTTTTCAGCCTCCTCCTCTTCCCTCGATTTAAAGACGATCTTGTCCAGCTTGGTGACGCCTGAAACGAGGCGGAGGATCTCTTCGCCGAATTCACGGCTGATATCCCCCTCGGTGACGGGAGTATCCTCGATGACGTCATGCAAAAAGGCAGCGGCGACCGTTGCGCTGTCCAGCCCCAGTTCGATGAGGATCTCGGCGACGGCGCAAGGATGGATAAAGTAAGCCTCACCCGAAGCGCGCTTTTGCCCCGTATGCGCCAGCTCGGCAAAGTGGTAGGCGCGGATGAGCAATTCCCTGTCCGCCCCCGTATAGTTGTCGTAAATCATTTGCAAGACAGTATTCATGTTATCTTTCCTTCAATGCGCACACGGCACGATAGATCGCAGACCGCCCCAGTTCCGAACGCTTTCCGCGCGGAAAAGAAGGCGCGCCTCCCTCAAAACGGATCAGACCGAGTTCGGCAAAGACCTCGGCGGCAAAGATGACCTGCTCTGCGGGATACTCCGCAAGCGACTGCGCCAGCGCGACGCTGTTTTCGCCCGCACGGCAAGCGCGCAGCTTGAGGTAGATCTCCCCGAGGGCGCCGCGCGACGTGTCTAACGCCGCGATCTTATTATACCCGCAAAGTTCTCCGTTGACAAGAACTTTTTTCCCCTCGAGCGCGAAAATATGAAAATCGGCGGGCGTATCGAGATAGATCACTTCTTTATAATAGGAGAGATCGGCGTCCGCCGCGGGAGAGAGGAGCACCGCGTTGCCCACATTCGAAGAAGAGAGCGTAAACAGATCGACGTCCAGCCCGCGCACGCTGTCCGCAAAGGCGGCAGGCACGCCCTCGCTCGCGATGAGGAGCAGCCCGTACGGACAGGAAGCGCGCATGCGCCCGATCTCGGCGATCAGTTCGGCTTCCGTCCGTTTTTCGGGCGAGACGTCGGCAGCAGGCGCCGCCAGCCGCCGCAGATCGTTGCGGAACATATACAGCGCGGAGGCGGCGCCCTGCGCCTGCCCGCAGACCATATCGCGCACGATACCGCGCACCGATTCTTCTCCGCGGAAGCGGGAAACGCCGCATTCAAAGACAAGCCTTTTCTCCACGTCCGCCTCCAAAAGAGGGAGGGAGCGGGCGCCTCCGAACCAGACGAGCTCGAGCGCGTCCGACTGCAGGGAAAGATGGGGAGAACCCGCTTTGAGGGGACGGGCGGACACGCTGCCGACGGAGAGGGAAAAAAGAGGTTTGCGGTTGCCGACGCCGCACGGCTCTAATCGTTCCAGCTCCTTGGCGAGGGAAACGTCGAAGGCGAAATCCGCCTCGCAGACGACGCCGACGGTGGGGATAAAATCTTCTCGGCGGTAATTTTCGTCGAGATACGCGCAGAGCGCACGCTTGAAAGCGGCAAAATCCTCTTCCCGCACTTTGACGCCCGCCGCCTGCGAATGGCCGCCGAACGCTTCCAACAAGCCGGAACAGCTTTTGAGCGCTTCATAAATGTTGATGTTGTCGATGGTGCGCGCGGACCCCTTCAACAGATCCCCGCTCTTGACAAAGAGGATGGCAGGGCGGTTGAATTCTTCGGCGATCTTCGCCGCGACGATGCCGACCAGCCCCGTGCTCCAACTTTCATCGTACAAGAGGATGGCGCTGTCATACGCGCAGCCCTCCCTGCCGATCTTTTCCTTGGCGCTCCGGTAGACCTCGTCACAGACTTGCTGCCGCTCGAGATTAAAAGCGTTGAGCCTTGCCGCAAGGTCGTAGATCTCTCCCCCGTCCTCGCTCGTAAACAGACGCAGCGCACAGCACGCGTCCCCCATCCTGCCCGCCGCATTGATGCGCGGCGCGACGGTAAATGCGAGCGCCGCAGCATTGATCTCGTCCTTTTTTGTCGCCAACAGATGGCGGAGCGCGGGACGGGGGCGGCTGTTGATGAGCCGAAGCCCTTCATAGACGATATCACGGTTTTCCCCGACCAACGGCACGCTGTCCGCGACCGTGGCGACGGCGGCAAGATCCACGAGAGGATACGCCTTTTCTCCGAGCAGGGCGCAGGCGATCTTGAAGGCGACCCCGGCGCCGCAGAGGTTGTCATACGGGTATTCGTCCTTGAGTTTGGGGTTGACGATCGTACAGTCGGGCAGTTCATCGGGCAGCTCGTGATGGTCGGTGACGATGACCTTGACGCCGCGCGAACGGATATACGCCACTTCCGCCCTGTTGCTGATGCCGCAGTCCACCGTGACGATGAGGGAGGGAGCATGTTCGTCGATGAGTTTTTTGAGCGCTTCTTCGCTCATGCCGTAGCCTTCCGCGCGCTCCGGGATGTAAGAAAGGCAGCGGACGCCGTATTGCCGCAAGGCGGACAGCAGGATGGCGGAGGCGCAGATGCCGTCCGCGTCATAATCCCCGAACACGAGGACGGTGCCCCCTGCCCGTCTGACTTCTTCCAGCGCCTGCACCAGCGCGCGCATCCCCTGCATCAGAAAGGGCGACAAAAAATTCTTTTTGGAAGGCGCAAGAAAGCGTTCCGCCTTTTCCTTTGTATCGATCCCGCGGGAATAGAGGATGCCCGCCGTCAGCCTGCCGATGCCGCAGGCAGCGGCAAGCGCGCCCACGCGCTCCCTTTCCTCTTCCGAAAAAATACATTCCTCTACGATTTTCTTCATACAGACCCCCGCCCCGCCATATATCGCGGCGGGAAAAAGAAAGGCGGGTCAAAACGCCCGCCTTTGATTACAACATATGCCTCGCGGCCGTGCGAGCCGGTTCAGCCTTCCTGATTCACGTTCTTTTTCGCCTTTTCGGATGCGTAGTTATACTTCGACCGCTCGGCGCGGCGCGCGTCCGACCTCGTCTTGATCAGCGCATACAGCGCGGGAGAAAGCACGAGCGAAGAGTAGGTGCAGACGATCACCGCCAAAAGGGAACCGAGCATAAAGGAGAACAGATCGAATCCGACGATCAGCCCCGCGACGGCAATGACGACGAGCGCGGCTGCCGCAAGGACGGCGCCGATGAAGATCCCCTTCCTGCTTTCGCGCGCGGAGAGCATGACGGCCTCCTCCGCGGGCATCCCCTTGCGCTCTTCCATGGCGAGATCCTGACGCACCTTGCCGTACAGCTTGCATTCGAAGAATACGGAAAGCAGCAGCGCCAACACCGCGATGCAGATGACCGTCGGGCCGGCTGGGATGCGCAGGAGCGCGATCAGGGCGAGGGTCAAAAGCACGTCGTGCGCGGCGGCAACGAGCGCCGCGACGCCCATTCCCACTTTAAAGCGGATGGCGACATAGGCAAAGAGCAAGACGAGGGCAACGGCGATCCCGACCGACGTACGCCAAATGTATTCGGTATGCGGCTCATAAACGGCGTCATGCCAAGCCACGGAAATATCGCCGACATCTTTATACGAACTGCCCGCCTGCGCGTAATTTCCGGAAGCGAGCGCCGTATCCAGCGCCTCGGCAAGGGAAGCCGCGTCCTCTTCGGACATCTCACCCGTCAGGACAAATTCCAACCTGCCCGCGCCGCCGGATGCCTCTGCCGCGTACAACACGTCGCCGATGTCGTACCCCTGCCCTTCGATCTCTTCCGTGCAAACCGTCTCCAACGCGTCACGGAAATTCGGATCGTTCTCCATATAGCCGTTATCGGCGACCTCGATGGAGGTGTAATCCCTCGCGGAGGAATCGGGGTTGAAACCCGCCAGCCCGAACAGGAGCCCGCCCGCAACGATCAAGATGAGTCCGATCACCAAACAGAGAAGAAAGGTGCGTTTTGCTGAAAGTTTATTCATCTTCCGTTTCCTCCCTCTTGAAGCCCGCAAAGGCGATCTTATTTTTCGGCTGCGCCGAGAACATATAGAAGTAGAAACGGGTCACGAGCAGCGTGCAGACGGCGGATGCCGCGATGCAAAGCAGAAACACGAGCGAAGCAAACTTTGCGGGGCCCGTGACGATCAGCCACAACGCCAGCGACGCTAAGACAAGGATGGCGTGCACGTCGATGGTGAATCCCAAACTCTTTTTATAGCCCGCCTTGACGGACGCCGTCAGCGTCTTGCCCGAAGCGAACTCCTTTTTGATATTGTTGAACGCATAATAGTTGCAAGACACCATGATCGCCGAAGCAACCAGGATGGCAACGATGCCGCCCATCGTGACCTGTACGGCAGGGATCAGAGAGATGCAGGCGATCACGGCGATCGCATATGTCACAAAACCGTAGGCGTGCGCCAAACCGAACCCTTTGAATTTGACGAGGGAAAAGACGATCATCGCCACGACGAGCACGCCGATCGCGGCTGCCGCGACGAGCGCGGCGCTGTTGCCCATCAACGCGTCCATCGAATAATATTCCGGCTCCTCGAAGGAAAGTTCGAACACGTCGTCCGCGGATGCGCAGCTGTTGATGAGGGTCGCCATCGTCTCGGCTGCCGCCTGCGTGTATCCGCCCGTCAAGTAGACGGAGCTTTGATCGAGCGTCCCCGTGACGGTCGCGCCCAAAAGCTGGTTGTCCCCCGCATAGAGATAGACGGTCGCGGAAGTCGCACTGTCCGAAGAAGTCAGCGCAGAAGTGAGATCGCGGAAGGCGGCGCGGCCCGCGGAGGTGAAATTGATGACCACCGCATAACCTTGATCGCCCGCATCTTCCGTGGTGGCGCTGCGGATATTTCCGTCGGAGCCGTCCATTTCCGCAGTGCCGGCTTCGTTTGCCGCATGCGCATCCGTGAAGCGCAATTCGCCCGAATAGGAGAACAGTTCGAACATGTTTTGCGCCAATGCCTCTGCGTCGGCGTCGTCATGATCGAGCTTGGGGATCTCCACGCGGATCGTATAATCGTCCTGCACGCGCAGGGAATAATCGCTCAAACCTCTCTGCTCGAAACGCAGCTGCACGCCGCGGAGCGCGCGGGCAAAGGACTGCGCAAACTCCTCCGTCACGCCGCCGGACTCTGCCGCGATCTCTTCGGAAAGATAGATGCTCTTATAGGCGACATAATTTTCCGCCGGATCTTCCACCGAAGGCGTTTCCCCTTCGGACGTATTTTCCGCAACGTAATCATAATCCGCTTTAAGCGTCTCGTATTCCGACTTGGAAATGACGCCTTCCGGATAATAGACCGTATAATAGCCTCCGTCCAGATCCCTGCCCAGATCGACGATGCTGAGCAGCGACCGGAATGAATTCGGGCTCTTAACGGGGAATGTGGGGGTGATACAAATAAAGAGCAGCCCCACGAGCACGATCGTGATGAGCGCGATCAGTGCCGCCGATTTCTTTTTGCCCATTGCCTCCTCCTGCAACTGAATCTGATCCGCCGCCCCCGCCCCCGCTTTGCGGCGGCAGACAAGGCGCAGCGTATTTTAGCCGAAAATAAGAAATATACTCAATAATTATAGTAAAGAATGCCGATTTAGTCAAGTGTAAATTGTCGCTTTTTTCGGGTTTTTACTTTATTATCATATTTGTCCGCCCTTTTGCCCGCCGTGCGCCCTCTCCTTGGTGACCGCCAGGATATGCATGCCGTCCTCGATGCGCTTTTTCATCATTTCGCAAGTGATCTCGTACGGTTCGTCGATATCCCCGTTGAAATGATAATTGTTGGCGCTGCACCCGCCGCTGCAAATAAACTTGGCGAAACAGTTTTCACACTTTTTACGGGTAAAGAGGCAGGAATTTTTGAATTTGGCGCGGATGCCTGCGTCCAATTTTCCGTCGAACACGTTGCCCATCAAAAAGTCCTTATCCCCGGCAAACTGGTGGCAGGGATAGATGTCGCCGTTCGGCACGACGGAAAAATATTCGTTGCCCGCGCCGCAGGCGCTCACCCGCTTGGACAGGCAGGGCCCGCCCTCCAGATCGACGTTAAAATGGAAAAAGTTGAACCCCCTGCCCGCGGCGACACGCTCGAGGTATTTGTCGCAGAGGACGTCGTACTCCTCGCAGATGCGGGAAAGATCTTCTTTCGTGACGGCAAGGTCGGAAAGGTCCGTGACGACGGGCTCCATCGAAATGCTCGTAAAACCGTTGTCTGCCAAAAAGAGGACATCCTCGGCAAAATCGAGATTCTTTGCCGTAAAAGTCCCGCGCACATAATAGTGCTTGTCCCCCCTGATCTTCACGAAACGCTTGAGATTTTCGATGACCAGATCGAAACTGCCCTTGCCGTTGGCCGTCCTGCGCACGGCGTCGTGCACTTCCTTTCTGCCGTCCAGGCTCAAAACGACGTTCTCCATCTCCTCGTTGAGAAAATCCGCGACATCGTCTTTGAGCAAAAGCCCGTTGGTCGTGAGGGTGAAGAGGAATTTTTTGCCCCGCTTTGCAGCCTGCTCCTTGGCGTAATGCACCGTCTCTTTGACGACGCCGAAATTCATGAGCGGCTCGCCGCCGAAAAAATCCGTCTCCAACACCTTTCTTTCTCCCGAATTTTCGATGAGAAAGTCGATCGCCTTCTTGGCGACGTTCAGCGGCATGCTTTCCCGCTCGGCGTGATAGGCGCCCTCGTCCGCAAAGCAATAGCGGCAGCGCAGGTTGCAGTCATGGCAGATATGCAGGCAAAGCGCCTTGATCTCGTCCGATTTGGGCGGTGCGGCGCGCACTTCTTCCCGAAAGAGCAGCCCTTGTTTTTCCAGTTCGGCAAAATCTTCTTCGTACTGACGGCGCTCTTCGGCGGAAACAGAAGAAGTGTCGACCTTTTCGCCCAATTTTTCGCGCAGCAAAAGGGCGCCCTTTTCGTCACACTCGTGCAGAGAAGAACTGCCCGTATCGAAGATGTAATAATGCTCTTTATAGTTGAAAACGTGAACCATGTAAAAAACCTTACCGATCTTTACGCAAAAACGCACCCGCCCCGAAGGCGGGCGTGTTTCGCCCACAAAATTAAAGAGCAGTAAAACTGCCCTTTGCTTTGCTTATTTGTTTTTTTCGGGATCCTCTTCCCTTTGGATCCTCTCGCAGGACTGATTGCCGACAGTGCAGCTCGTCTTGCAGGCGGACTGACAGGTGCTTCTGCATTCGCCGCAGCCGACGACTTTCCTCTCCGCCGGACGGGCGATCGTCTTGATCTTATTCATGAACGTACCTCTCCTTGCAAATTACTTTGGTATATTTATTATAATATAACGAAAGAAAAATTGCAAGCGTTTTTTTGCCGCACTCCCCGCTTTTCGCCCCGCTCATCCTTTATTTTTTGCCGCCGCGATCAGCGCGCTGATGCCGCCCGCCGCTCCGCCGAACAGCAGATCCAAAAGATGCATCCATCCGAAGGAAAACCCGCCCGCCAAGAGGGAAAAGAGAACGTAGGTGACCGCCGTGACGGCGAGCCCGCAGAAAACGCCCTTAAAAAACGCCTTGCCAGGGCGGACACAGAAAAAGCAGCCGAAAAAGATCGCGGCAAATTTAACGGCGCGGTTGACGGGCGAAATGACGGAAGAAGAGAGGGAAAACACTCGTACGGCGAGGGCGAACAGAAGCACCGCCGCCAGGGTAAAGATGACCGATACGCACACGCCCCTGCCGATCTGGGCGATACTGCCTTCCGAACGCATAAAAAGACCTCCGCACGATTTGCTCTATCGTATGCGGAGGCCGCGCAAAATATGCCGCTTGTTTATTTGTTTTCCGTTTCCTCTTCGGGCTTTTCTTCCGCCTTTTCTTCGGCGGGCTTTTCCTCTTTCGCTTCGGGCTCGGGCTTGGCGTCCGTCTGATAGATCGCCTGCTTGTCAAACTTCAAATAGCTGACGCCGGCGCCGTCGCTCGTCCCCGTCTTGAGGACAAAAGTGTTCTCCTCTTCGTTGACTTCGACCACCTCGCCGCAGACGCCGCCGATCGTTTTGACCTTACTGCCGGGCTTTACGGCATTGATCGTGTCGTTGAAGTTTTTCTGCTTTTTCTTGTTGCTGATAAAAGACCAGACGAAAAAGGCGATCAAAAGGGCCGCGATCACACAGATGAATACGATGCTCGAAGCGTTGCTCGCCAAAAGATAGCTTACCATTTGCGGATGATTCTCCTTACTGCGTTTTCAAAAGTTTTTCAATAAACTTCCCTATAATATTACCCGTTTCAGGAAAATTTTGCAAGCGTTTTGCAAATGCAAAACAAAAATTTCTCCAAAATTTAATCGTTTCGACCCGTTTCGCCGTACTTAGCGTAAAACTCCCGGCAAAATTCCCGCAGCCCACCTTCGAGGATGGCGCGCCGCAGCCCCCGCATCAGACCGTTCAAAAAGGTGATGTTGTGCAGGGAAAGGAGCATGGAAGAGAGCATTTCTCCCGCGTTGACGAGGTGGCGCAGATACGCCTTTGTGTAATGTCTGCAACAATAGCAATCGCATTCCGGATCGAGCGGGGTGAAGTCCTCTCTGTAGACAGCGTTGCGCACGACCACCTTACCCCTCGATGTGAGCGCCGTGCCGTTGCGCGCGACGCGCGTCGCCAGGACGCAGTCGAACATGTCGATGCCCCGCAAGACGCCTTCGATGAGGCAGTCGGGGCTGCCCACGCCCATCAAATAGCGCGGAACGCCCGCGGGCAGTACGGGCTGCATGACGTCGAGCATCTCGTACATGAGCGCTTTCGGTTCGCCCACGGAAAGCCCGCCGATGGCTAAGCCGTATTTCGCGTACGGTTTGGCAGCCTCCACGCTCGCGAGGCGCAGATCTTTGTAAAAATTGCCCTGCACGATGGGAAAGAGCGCCTGCGCCTCGTTTTTATGCGAAGCGGCGCAGCGTTCCAACCATTTGACCGTCCTCTCCAGCGCGCCCTTCGCATACGCATGATCCGCGCCGTATTCGCTGCACTCGTCAAACTGCATGATGATATCGGCACCCAACGCGTTTTCGATCTCCATCACCTTTTCGGGCGTAAAAAAGTGTTTGCTGCCGTCGATATGCGAATGAAACCACACCCCCTCGTCCCTGATGTTGTTCAGTTTGGCGAGAGAAAAGACCTGAAAGCCGCCGCTGTCGGTGAGGATAGGCCCGTTCCAGTTCATAAATGTATGCAGTCCGCCCGCCTTTTTTACGAGCTCGTGCCCAGGGCGCATGTACAGATGATAGGTATTGGCAAGGATGATCTGCGCGCCCGCCTCCTTGAGGTCGCGCGGCAGGACGCCCTTGACGGTCGCCTGCGTGCCGACGGACATATAGACAGGCGTCTCGATATCCCCGTGCGGGGTATGAAAGATCCCCGCACGCGCGCCCGCTTCGGGATCGGTTTTGATGACTTCGAAGGAAAATTGATCAGCCAAAATATTTGTCCTTTCTAAAAAATTTCGCCGCGGTACGGCAGGGATGAGGATCGGAAAAGCGGTCGAGGAGCGGACGGAAGCCGCGAGGGGGGGGGTACCCGGACGTAAATGGCCGAGCAGACCCGTAACCGCGACAAAGAGATGTGCCGCTTATACGATCATCATCGCGTCGCCGAAGCTGAAAAACCGATACCTTTCCCCCACCGCCTCACGATACACGCGCAGGCATTCCTCCCTGCCCATCAGCGCGGAAACGAGCATGATGAGGGTGCTTTCGGGCAAATGGAAGTTGGTAATGAGCGCGTCCACGCATTTGAACCGATACGGCGGATAGATAAAAATGGAGGTGTCTCCGCTGCAAGGGCGCAAAAAGCCGCCTTCGTCCGCGACCGTCTCCAACGTCCGCACGGACGTTGTGCCGACGGCGATGACACGCCGCCCCTCTCTCTTTGCCGCATTGACGATCTCCGCCGCCTCTTCGCTCACGCGATAATATTCGGAATGCATGACGTGGCGCGTCAGATCCTCTTCCTTGACGGGGCGGAATGTGCCCAGCCCCACATGGAGCAGCACTTCCGCGACCGCGACCCCCATCCCTTTGATCTCGTCGAGCAGTTCTTTTGTAAAATGCAGCCCGGCGGTGGGCGCGGCGGCGGATCCCTCCGTCTTGCAGTACACTGTCTGATAGCGGTCTTTGTCCTCAAGTTTTTCGTGGATGTACGGCGGCAGCGGCATGGAGCCGACGCGGGAGAGGATATCCTCGAATACCCCGTCGAAATGAAAATCGACGATGCGCTCGCCCGTCTCCGTCCTGTCCCTGACGATGAGGGAAAGTTCATCGGACACGAAAAGTTCGGCGCCGATCTTTGCCTTCTTGCCCGGCTTTACCAATACTTCCCATTCGGTGAGGTCTCGCCGTTTCAAAAGGAGCACTTCTACCTTGCCGCCGTTTTTCGTATAGGCAAACATGCGCGCGGGCAGCACTTTGGTGTTGTTGACGACCAAAACGTCGCCGGGACGCAGATAATCTTTGACATCGCGGAAGATGCGGTGCTCTGTCCTGCCCGTCTTTCTGTCATAGACGAGAAGGCGAGAAGAATCGCGCGGCTCGGCGGGCGTCTGCGCGATGAGCTCTTCCGGAAGCTCGTAAAAATAGTCGGCCTTTTTCAACATACTATTCTTCCTTTTCCGCCGGCACCTCTCCGAACGGCTTGGCGGTAAGCTGCACCCATGCGGGCAAAAAACCACAGGCGAGCGCGTTGCGCACAGAGGGGATGTTCGGCCACGCGGCGCAGTAAAAAGGTACTTTGCCGCGCGCAAACACTTCCGCCCGCAAGCGGGAAGTGACCGCCTTCGCGAGCCCCCTGCCCCGATATGCAGGCAACACATCCACACCGATCTGCCACATCGCCTCGCAATCGGCGCTCGCCCCCGCGAGGGCGATCAAAGCCTCCCCTTCGTACGCCCCCACACAGAGCCTGTCGCGCCCTTCCTCCTGCCCGCAGAGCGCATTCCTCCATTCGGGAAGATACAACCCCGCAAAATCGGGCGGCTGTAAGACGCGGACGGCGTAAGCACAGCCGAACACGCGCGTTTTTGTGATGTCGGGCAGGAAATACTCCGCCTGGAACTTCGTCTTTAACCCGAAAGGTGCGAGCTTTTTGTCCAGCTCGTGCAGGGCGGGCGTTTCAAAACAATGCGGCACGCCATACTCTTTCAGATAGGAAGAAGCCGCCTCTTGCAGGTCTCTCCGCACACAGGCGACGACGTTCCTTCCGTAAGACGTCAGATCGAATACATGCGGCGCAGGGATATATGCCCTGCGCTTTCCGCCTTCGCGCGACAGCGCCACGACGTTTTCCGTCCTGAAAAAATCTTCCGGGGCGCAGCAGGATTCCTCCGCGGACTGCTCCGCCGCGATGCGTAAAATCTCTGTATTTGTCATCCGGGATCCGTTCTCCGTTGATGCTCCTTCCCCGCCTTTGCAAAGCGCTGCTTCCGGATCGGCGCGTCCGATCCACCCGTCCGCCCGGCGGGAACGCGGCGGCTTTTCCCGTTCATTCGTCGTCGAACATCGAGATCTGCGCCTTCTGCCTTTCGCTCATCTTGACACCCATATGCTCGTATGCGCCCTTCAAGCACACCCTGCCGCGCGGCGTGCGCGCGATAAAGCCGAGCTGCATCAAGTACGGCTCATACACGTCCTCGATGGTGTTCGCATCCTCGTTGATGGTCGCTGCGAGCGTTTCCAGCCCCGCGGGGCCGCCGCCGAACTTTTCGATCAGGGCGCGCAGCAGCCCCCTGTCCGTATCGTCCAACCCCAACTCGTCGATGTCCATCTTTTTGAGGGCGAAGCGCGCGTCCTCGTACGTCACCCTGCCGTTGCCGTGCACGGCGGAAAAGTCGCGCACACGCTTCAACAGGCGATTGGCGATGCGGGGCGTGCCGCGCGAGCGGCGGGCGATCTCCTTGGCGGCGTTCCCTTCGATGGCGATCCCCAGCGTCTTTGCCGAGCGGGTGACGATCTCCGTCAGTTCGTCCGCGGTATACATTTCCAACCTGCAAAGAACGCCGAATCGGTCGCGCAGGGGGGAACCGAGCATCCCCGCCTTGGTCGTCGCGCCCACGAGCGTGAATTTTTTCAGGGGAAAACGCAAATTTTTCGCCGACGGGCCTTTGCCCACGATGATATCGAGGGCGTAATCTTCCATCGCGGAATACAAGATCTCTTCCACGGAATGGTTGAGGCGGTGGATCTCGTCGATAAAGAGCACGTCTCCCTCGTTCAGATTGGTCAAGATCGCCGCAAGATCGCCGCTCCGCTCAATGGCGGGCCCGCTCGTCAGCTTGATCTGCACCCCCAGTTCGTTGGCGATGATATGGGCGAGCGTCGTCTTGCCGAGGCCGGGCGGCCCGTATAAAAGGACGTGATCGAGCGGCTCTTTGCGCATCTTGGCGGAAGAGATGTACACGCCGAGATTTTCTTTCACTTTCGTCTGCCCGACGTACCCGTCCATCGTCTTGGGGCGCAGGGCATTCTCTTCGACGTCGTATTCACCTTTCGTGCTCATGACGAGGCGCTCGTCCCCGAACCCGTTTTCCAGATCGTCTTCAAAACTCATATCTCACCTCCGCGCGGCGCCTGCCGAGCCCCGTGACCCTTTACATGTTTTTGAGGGCAGCCATGATGATCTCTTCCATGCTTTCGGCGCCCGCCTCTTCCGCGCGCCGTACGGCGCGCACGCTCTCCGCGCGGGTATAGCCGAGGGACATGAGCCCGACGACGGCGTCCTCTTCCTTGTCCGAGATCTTTTCCGCGGGAACGGGGGGCTTTGCCCCGCCCTTTTCCGTCATTTCCGAGGCGGAGACCTTTTCCCGCAATTCCAAGATGATGCGCTCCGCCGTCTTTTTGCCGAGGCCCTTGACCGCGGTCAGCTGCTTCACGTCCGAGCCGGCGATGGCGACCGCGATATCCCCCACGCTCATGGAAGAAAGGATGGCGATGCCCATTTTCGGCCCCACGCCCGACACGGAGACGAGTTTCAAAAACATCGACTTTTCTTCGGGAGAGACGAACCCGAAGAGGGAGACGCCGTCCTCGCGCACCTGAAGATAGGTATACGCTTCCCCCCTGCCCGCGGAGAGCAGCTTTGCATACAGCGCGCCCGAGCAGAGCACCTCATAGCCGACGCCGCCGTTTTCCAACAGCACGACGCCGTCCGAAGAATGTAAGACCTTTCCCGATATATATCCGATCATACCGACCTCTCCATAAAAATCAAATGCTGTACAGCCCCGAAAGGCGGGAAGTGTGCGCGTGGCAGAGCGCCACCGCCAAGGCGTCCGCCGCGTCGTCGGGGCGGGGAATGCCTTTGAGGCGCAACAGGCTTGCCGTGACCAGCTGTATCTGCTTTTTATCCGCGCCGCCGTATCCGGTCAGCGCCTGCTTGATCTGCATAGGGGTATACTCGAACAGCCTGCCGCATTTTTTGATGCAGGTGAGCAGCGCCACTCCGCGCGCATGCGCCACAGCGATGCCCGTGGTGATGTTTTTGCTGAAAAACAGCTCTTCCACCGCCACCTCGTCGGGTGAAAACGTATCGAGCACCCTGCCCACCCCCTCTTCCAAAATGGCGAGGCGGACGGGAAGGCGCTCCTCTTTCGGGGTGAGCACCACGCCGTGATCGACGGCGCGCACGTTTCCGTTTTTGTCCTTTTCCAAAACCCCGTAGCCGAGCGTGGCGAGCCCGGGGTCGATCCCTAAAATAATCAAAATCGTTCTCGGTACAGAAAATACTTGAATTTTTTCACAAAATGTATTACAATAACACCGTGCGGAGGAGAGGATATTCTCCCCTTCTACTTATTGTAAGGTTTTCGGCAAAATAAGTCAATTAAAATGCACAGAAAATTCAACGGAGAACAGGAACATGAAACTTTGGGAAGGAAGATTCACCGAACCGAGCGCAAAGAGCGCGGACGACTTTAACCAGTCGCTCTCTTTCGATTATAAGCTGTACTGGCACGACATCCTCGCCAGCATCGCGCACGTCAAGATGCTCGGAGAGACGCAGATCATTCCCAAGGAAGAAGCGGACACCATCTGCGATTCGCTCGTCAACATCCTCGCCGATATCGAAAAGGGCAACCTTTCCATCGAAGGCGCAGAAGACATCCATACCTTTATCGAAAACGAATTGGTCAAGCGCATCGGCGTCAAAGGCAAGCGGATGCACACGGCGCGCTCGCGCAACGATCAGGTGGCGACGGATCTGCGCCTCTACGTCAAGGACAGCATCGTCGGCGTCTGCAACAAACTCAAAGCGCTCATCTCCACCCTTTTGCAGATCGCGGAAAACAATATCCAATACATCATGCCGGGGTACACGCATCTGCGCAGGGCGCAGCCCGTCTCCGTGGCGCAGTACGTCAACGCTTACAGCGAGATGTTCCTGCGCGACCTCGAGCGCTTTACAGACTGCTATAAGCGCACGGACGTCATGCCCCTCGGCAGCTGCGCGATGGCGGGCACGGACTTCCCCATCGACAGGAAGATGACCGCTTCCCTGCTCTCCTTTTCGGAGATCTCGCAAAACTCGATCGACGCCGTCTCCGACCGTGACTTTGTGGCGGAATACATCTTCTGCTGCTCTACGGTGATGGCGCACCTCTCCCGTTTTTGCGAGGACATCATCCTCTATTCTACGGACGAATTCGGCTTTATCGACATTTCCGACGCCTACTCGACCGGCTCTTCCATCATGCCGCAAAAAAAGAACCCCGACATCCCCGAACTGATCCGCGGCAAGACCGGCAGGGTGTACGGCAGCCTGACGGCGATCCTCACCGTCATCAAGGGCATCCCCACCTCCTACAACAAAGACCTGCAAGAGGACAAGGAAGCCCTGTTCAACGCGGAAGAGACGGTATTGAATTGCCTGGGCATCTTCAACGAACTTTTGCAGAACATCTCTTTCGATACCCGTAAGATGCGCTTTGCGGCGGCGGGCGGCTTTTCGACGGCGACAGACATCGCCGACTATCTCGTACAGAAGGGCATGGCGTTCCGCGACGCGCACGCGGTCACGGGGCAGATCGTGCGGCATTGCATCGAAAATCACAAGACGCTGGACAAGCTCGACCTATATGTGTATCAGAGCTTTTCCTCCCTTTTCGGCGAGGATATCCTCGAACGGGTCAAGGTCAACAGATCCGTGGAAGCGAGAAAGGTCGTCGGCGGCAGCGCCAGGAGCGCCGTACGCGAAAACATCCGCTCGATCACCAAACGGCTCAACAGAATGTTTAAAGATTAAGAACGCAAAAAACGCGATATCCAAAACCGCATAAAAACATCCGGATATTTTACAGATCAGAAAAAGCGTCCCCCGCCGTTTGACAGGGCCGGGAGGCGCTTTTTACGATCTTATCGATATTTCTATCTGTTGAAGATGACCCGCTCGCTCTTGAACATGCGCGTGAGGATCCATACCAAAAGAACGATATAGACGAAATTGCTCGCCAAGGTGATGACGAGGTTGATCCACGAAAAACGGAGAGAAAAGATCTCCGCCATCGCCTGTACGCAGTTATAAACGGGGATCAGAAACACCGCATGTGCGGACGAACTGACCGTGAACATCATGGTGGACAGGCCGATCAGCATGACGACGATCATCAGCGGCACGGCGAGAGAGGTCGCCTCTTTGACGCTTTTGGCATAAGAAGAGGTGATCGAGATGAGCGAAACGATGAGCAGCACCGCCGAAAGCATGATCGCGAGCAGCGCAACGATCTCCCCCGCGGAATAAGCGGAAATAGCGCTGCCGATGTCTCCCCCCGCAAGTTTGGGAAAGGAGAGGACGGTGCCGATAAACGAGCTGATCGCCGAAAGTGCGGACAGCACGGAAAGCGATGCGATCTTGCCGATGACCAGTTCGCTGCGGCGGATGGGCGTGACGAGCAGGGTCGCGATGGTGCCGCGCTCCTTTTCCCCCGCAATGGATTCGGGCGCCAGCCCCATACAGCCGCTGAACAGAAAGGTCAAAATGAGGAAGGGCAGCAGCATCGCATAGTAAGACGCTTCCGCCTCCTGTGCGGTCGACACGTCTCCGCCGGCTGAAATATTGATATCGAATCGGTTGCTGAAAAAGTCCTCCAGCGCATCCAATTCGGCGGAAACGGTGCCGAATGCGGACGAGGAATCGATGGACGCGGAATTATACCATATTTCCACGTTCGGCGCCTCCCCTACGGGAGAAAAGGCTCCCCCCGCGAGCAGGGCGTCAAAATTTTCCGGCAGCACGACGAGAAGGTCTGTCGTGCCCGCGCGGATCTCCTCTTTGACCGCCTCGATCTCCCCTTCCTCCTCTTCCTGCAGGGAAAACTGCGACGTCTCCCCTTCCTGCGGTTCGAACAGGGCGGAAAAGAAGACCGACGGATGTACGACCTTGACGGTATAGACCGTTGTCTCGTCGTAAAACACGCTGCCGAGCAAGGTATACAGGACAAAGATGAGCAGTCCCGGCAAGATGAGCGTGCTCAATACCAGCCGCTTGTCCTTAAAAAAGCGGGAAAATTCCTTATTGACGACCGTCAAAATGTTGTTCATACGCCGGTCACCGTCCTCTTGTAAATGTCAAAAAAGGCGTCTTCGAGGGGTCTGCCGCACGAAACTTCTGCGAGCGTACCTTCCGCCGCCATCCGGCCGTCGATGATGATGCCTACGCGATCGCACAGCTTTTCCACGAGGGAAAATATATGGGTGGAGAGGATGATGCTCTTTCCCTGCGCGCGCATCTCTTCAAGAAAATCCGTGACCACCTTGGCGGTGAGCACGTCCAGCCCGTTGGTCGGCTCGTCAAAGATGATGACCGACGGATCGTGGATGATGGAGACGGCGATGGAGACTTTCTGCTTCATGCCGGTGGAAAGATCGCCCACCTTGACTTCGGCAAACGCGTCGATGCCGAAGCGGGAAAAAAGTTCCTCGCGGCGTTTGTGGAGCGCCTCTTCGCTCATGCCGTGCAGCTTTCCGAAAAAGCCGAACAGATAGGCGGGGGTAAAAAAATCCTCCAACTTTAATTCGCTCGTCAAAAACCCGATACATGCGCGCACCTGCTCCGATTCCCGCAGGACGCTGTGTCCCGCCACGAAGGCGTCTCCCTCATCGGGGCGGATGAGGGTGGACAGAATGCGCAGCATCGTCGTCTTGCCCGCGCCGTTGGGGCCCAAAAGCCCGTAGATCTCCCCTTGATACCCCGTGAAGGAAAGCCCGTCGAGGGCGACTTTTTTGCCCGTCGCGCTCTTTTCGAGCATCCGCTGCTTGCGGGAGAGGGTGAACGTCTTGCGCACGTTTTCCGCGCGGATGATCGCATGCGGGTTCGCCTCTGCTTCTTGCATATCTACCTCCTTTTTTTCGATTTGCCGCATACGTATGCGGCAATTTTATTATACAATACCGCCCGTATGCTTGTCAACAGATCGAGCGCCCCCGCGGGCGGTATCTCCCGCGGGGGCGCTCATACATTTATACAAGTGTCAACACGCAGCCCTGCACATCGGCGCTGCTCAATCCCACATAAATATCGAACGTCCCCGCTTCCGAGGCGTATTCCCCCGAAGCGGTGTAAAAGCGGAGCATCTCCTCGCGCACTTCGAAGGAGATCTCCGTCTCCTCCCCCGCGCCGAGACGGACTTTGCGAAAATCTTTCAGTTCTTTGACGGGGCGCACGGCGGTAGCAAAACGGTCGCGGATATAGAGCTGCACGAGCGTCTCGCCCGCGCGCTCGCCCGTATTTTTCAAAGTCGCCGTCACCGCCGTCTTTCCTCCCCTCCCGATCGTCTGCGAAGAGAGGCGCACGCCGGAAAGCGACCAGTCCGTATAACCCAGGCCATACCCGAACGGATAGAGGGGCGCGTTGAGGGTATCGCGGTAGGCGCTGATGTAGATGCAGTTCTCGAGGGTGTCGGGCACGCGCGGCCTGCCCGTGCTGAAGGCGTTATAATAGATCGGGCACTGCCCCGTCATGCGAGGAAAACTCATCGTCAGCCTGCCCGTCGGCTCCTCCATGCCGAAGAGCAGTTCCGCCACGGCGCTGCCACCCTCCGTGCCCGGCTGCCAGGCATACAGGATGGCGTCGCAATACGGCTCGATCCCGGTAAGCACCTGCGGCCTGCCGCCGAACACGACGGCGACCACCTTGCAGCCCGTCCCCTTGACCGCCTTCACGAGGCTTTCCTGCGGAGCGGGGATGGCAAGGTCGGCGCGACTCGCGGCTTCGCCGGAGCAATCGGACGGCTCGCCGATGCAGACGACGGCGACGTCGCATCCCGCGATCTCCGCAAGCGCCGCGGGAATTCCGCTCACGTCCCGCTCGAGCAGCTTTCCGCCGCAGCCTGCCGCGCAGGGAACGTCCCTGCCCAGCACCGCCTTGACGCCTTCATATACGCTGACCGTCTCCTCGGCGCGGCCGTGGCATGCCCAGCCGCCGAAAATATTCCCTTCCGCCGCATACGGTCCGACGAGCGCGAGATCTCCTTCCCTTTGCAGGGGCAGGACGCCGTCGTTTTTGAGGAGCACACAGCTTTTGAGCGCCGCCTTTTTCGCCGCCTCCCTGTGTGCGGGCGAAAGGAAGACCGCCTTCGCCTTTTCCGCGTCCGCGTTCCCGTACGGTCTGTCGAACAGCCCCGCTTTTTCTTTGAGTTCAAGCACGCGGCGCAGAGATTCGTCCACCCGTTTTTCCGGCACCTTTCCTTCCCTTACGAGGTCGGGGAGATGGTGGATATACGCGGAAGACATCATTTCCATGTCCAGTTCGTTGCCGATCACCGTCTCCGCACACTCTTTCATCGTCTCCAAATAGCCGTGGCGGATCATCTCCTTGACGGCGGCATAATCGCTGATCAGCACGCCGTCAAACCCCCATTCTTTGCGGAGAACATCCACGAGCAGATCTTTATGCCCGTTGACGGGGACGCCGTTGAGCAGGTTGAACGAACTCATCACCATATCCGCACCCGCATCGATGCAGGCGCGGTAAGCGGGCAGATAGTATTCTTTGAGGCTGCGCTCGCTTATATCCGTAGTGTTGTATTCTCTGCCCGCCTCGGCGGCTCCGTATGCCGCAAAGTGTTTGACGCAGCAGAGGATCCCCCCTTTATGATAGCCGCGCACGAAGGCGGCGCCCATCAGTCCGTTCAGGAACGGATCTTCCCCCGTCGTCTCCATCACCCTGCCCCAACGCGCGTCGCGCACGAGATCGACCATGGGCGCAAAAGTGACTTGAACGCCGCTGTATTTCGCTTCGGCCGCAGAGACCTCGGCACACTCTTCCGCGACAGACGGATCGAAAGAGCAGCCGATCGCCAGCGGCACGGGAAAGATCGTGCGGAACCCGTGCACCACGTCCTGCATGAAGATGAGCGGGATCTTCTTTCCCGACTTGGAAAGGTATTCGTCCTGAATGGCGACCGCGTCTTCCGCGCCGGCAAAATTAAGTACGGAGCCGACGCCCGCCACGTCCGCTTCGGACAAGTCCATCCCCTCGTCCGCACCCGTGATCTCCGCCTTCGTCTCCGCGCGCACGATGACCGCGTTCACCTGCGTAAGCTGGCGCGCCTTCTCTTCCAAAGACATCTCTCGTATGTACTTTTCGATCCTTTCGCTCATATGATACTCCTTCTCCGCGCATCCCGCGCATGCTTTTGTTCATTATAACATACTTCGCCGCAAATATAAAGCACAATCGTCCCCGTTTACAAAAATAATGCGGGCGTACGCGAAGGCGCCGCGGCTTTTTGCCGCGGCGCCTTCGCGATCATAAAACTTTCGATAAAAAATCTTGCAGCCGCTCGTTTTTCGGCGAGCCGAAGATCTCCGCGGGAGCCCCCTGCTCGACGATCTTGCCCCCGTCCATAAACATGACGCGGGTAGCGACCTCACGCGCGAACCCCATCTCGTGCGTGACAATGACCATCGTCATGCCCTCCTCGGCGAGTTCTCTGATCAGCGCGAGCACTTCACCGACCATTTCCGGGTCGAGCGCGCTGGTCGGCTCGTCGAAGAGCATCACCTTCGGATTCATCGCCAGCGCCCTGACGATGGCGATGCGCTGGCGCTGCCCCCCGGAAAGGGTGGAAGGATATGCGCCCGCCTTGTCGGCAAGGCCGATGCGCTCCAAAAGCCGCATCGCGTCGGCCTCGGCGTCCGCTTTGATCTCCTTTTTGCTCGTCCGGACGGAGAGCAGCGGCTTCTTTTTTGCCGCGGGGCGAAAGAGGTTGCCCGCCTTGATCAAAAAGTTTTTACGCTGCGCCCTGCGCAGCGCGCGCATGCCGATATGCACCGGCGCCAGCGTGATGTTTTTGAGGACGTTCATGTTGTTGAACAGATTGAACTGCTGAAAGACCATCCCCATCCTGCGCCGCTGCACATTGATGTCTATGCGGTAATCGCAAAGATTGTTCCCTTCAAAAAACACATAGCCGTCCGTGGGGTCTTCCAGCATGTTCAAGCAGCGCAAAAAGGTACTTTTGCCGCTGCCGGACGGGCCGATGACCGCCACCTTTTCTCCCTGCACGATCTTTTCGGAAATATCGTCGAGCACGACCTGCTCGCCGAATTTTTTCGTCAGATGCTGCACCTCGATGAGCGCTTCGGGATCGAACGGCTCCACGGGCGTCTTTTCCGTCTTGATGAATTTGGGCTTTGCCTGCCTTTTTTTGCTCTTGCGGACGGAAGCCGTTTCAGCGTCTTTCACTTTTCCGCAGCCTCCTCTCCGCAAAGCGGATCAAAACGGTGATCAAAACGACCAAGATCAAATAGACGAGCGCCAAAAACAGATACGGGACGATGTAATCATACGTCGCGCCAGAAATGATGCCGATGGCGGCGTTCAGATCCATCGTGGCAACGTAACCCGCCACGGACGTATCCTTGGTAAGCGCGATCAGTTCGTTGCCCAGCGTCGGCACGACGTTTTTGATCGCCTGCGGGATGACCACCTTGATCATGGTCGTGGTATACGAGAGCCCGAGCGATCTGCCCGCTTCCGTCTGCCCGATATCGACGGACAGGATGCCGCCGCGCATGATCTCGGCAACATACGCCCCGCTGTTGAGCCCGAAAACGATGACCGCCTCCAAAAGGGAATCGATCCCCGAACCGCGAAACACGATAAAATGGAAAACGATCAACTGGACGATGATCGGCGTCCCGCGGAACAAACCCGTATACGCATCCCCGATATAGGCGACGGCATGCACGACGCGGCTGCGGCTGCCCGCCACCTTCAGGGTCGCGATCGCCGACCCGATCACGATGCCGATCAACAAGCCGCAAACGGCGATGGTCAATGTGTTCCTGAGACCGAGGAGGACTGTCTCGTAATTTTTATAATCGATCAGATACTTGAAAAAGGTCTCTATTTTTCCGCCAAGATCGCTCATCGGGCGCCGTTCTCCGCTCTATTTTTCAGCCGTTGACGGCATTGACTGCCGCCTGCAGCGTATCTTTATCGGCGCAGACCAGCTTTACCGTGCCGTTGGCAAGATCCTGCACGGCAGCCGCAACGGTCTGATACTGTTTCATCTCAAGGTTATCGTATCCCTCGAATTCAAAACTTTCATCTCCGTAAAGATAATAATAGCCCGTCTGATTTCTCGCTGCGCCTGCGGGCGTCCCCGCCGGCAGCCCCTGCAAGACGGCGACCACGTCCTCTTCCGTTTCGCAGCCATCAAAAGCCGTATCGTCCGCGACGACGGCGATGCGCTGCGTCGTATCGTAATACGGCACGGAAAAATCGACCTGTTCCGCCCTTTCGGGGCTGATCGTCAGACCTGCCAGCGCGATATCCGCATCGCCGCTGTTGACCGCCTCCAGCACCACTTCAAACTCCATATGTACGATCACAAGCTCTTTTTCCATGGCGTCCGCCAGAAATTTGGCGATCTGCATGTCGATGCCGCCGAATTCATCCAGCCCGATGGCATATTCGAAGGGCGCAAACGCAGCGTTGGTCGCCACGACGAGTTCTTTGGAACGATCCGTGCTCGACGTCTTGACCTCTCCGATGCTGATCACTTCGCCCGCTTCCTGCGCGGCCATCTCCGCCTCGTACAAGCCGTCGAAAGTGACCGTCTCTCCGTTCACTTCATACCCGTCGCCGCAAAGCTGCTCCAAGATCCCGTCTATCTCTTCCTTCAACTCGGCATTGCCTTTTCTGATCGCCACGCCGTACTGCTCGTTGGAAAGATCGATCTCGATGATCTTGATCTGATTCGCAGCCGTGCAGCCCATAAAGGAAATAGCCAACACCGCAGCCAAAAGCACGGACACCGTTGCCGTGATAAATTTTTTCATAAAATTTACCTCTCGCCTTTAAATTTGCAGTTAGGTACTTTTTTCGGATACGATCCGAAAAAAGAGGGACATCCCTCTTGCAGTGCGTTCATAATATCACGTCGCGCAAAAAAAAGCAACCTGTTTTCAGATATAAATTCGATTTTTATTCAAATTATACGCAAAACAAGGCTGCTTTCCGCTCTTTTATTCAATTTTTTTGCATTGCCATGGTATGCGCGATATGCTCGGCGTAAGCACCCGCCACGTTGACGCCCGTCACCCGTTCCGCCTCGTTAAAAAAGGCGTTGGAATTGACCTCGCACACGACCGGCACGCCGCCGTCGTCCAAAATGTCCACCCCGCAATAGTCGAGGCCGAGGATCTCGGCGCAGCGCTCCGCCTGCAAGATAAAACTTTGCGGCAAGTCCGCGGCGCTGCCCCGCCCGCCGCATTCGATATTGGAACGGAAATCGCTGCCGTTTTCCCTCTTCATGACGGCGACCGTCTTTCCTCCCACCACAAGCACGCGGTAGTCCTCTCCTCTGTGCGCCGCGACGTATTTTTGATAGAGATGGGGGCTCATGCGGAACTTTTCGGCGACCGCGGCGAGTTCTTTTTCGTTTTGGATCAATTCCACGTCCATGCCCCAACTGCCGAAACTCTTCTTGACGACGAGCGGATACCCGAGCGTCCCGCCCACTTCCCCGATATACTCTTTTCCGACCGCGGCGTCCGCATAATAGCAGAGGGGCGCGGGAAGCGTATCCGGCAAATTGATCCCGTGACCCGCGAGGGCGACGGCGGTGAGCATCTTGTCGTCGCACAACTCCACGGCCGCGGCGGTATCGAAGAGACGAACGCCGCATTTTTCCAGCATGCGGGACAGATACTTGTCTTTATCGAGATAGACGCAAAAATCAATTTTTTCGGAGAGCGTGACAGCGTTTTTCTGTACACGGCATAAAAAACGCCCGTTCTTTTCAATGCGGACGGAAAGCCCGCGGGCGGAAAGTTCTTCCCTGATGCGCTCCGCCTGGCGGAACGCTCCCTCCGCGCGAATATAAGCATTGACCAAAATAATGCCCTGCATATCCTTTCCCCTCGGAAAAAACGGCCCTTCCGCCGGGCGGAAAGGCCGTATGGATGTTCCGTCTATACTTCGACGCGGATCACGCTGTCCACGGAGACGACGTCGTCGAGTGCGGCGACCTTATCCAAAGCGCGGCGCACGGCGTATTCGTTTGTCTCGTGCGTGATGAGGATGACGGGGATGTCCTCGCAATCTTCCCCCTTTTGGATCAGGTCGACGATGCTGATGCCGTATTTTGCGAGTACGCCCGCCACTTTTGCGAGCGCGCCCGCTTTATCCTTCGCGGTAAAGCGGATATAATAGCGGCTCCTGAAATCGTTGACGAATTTCACCCCCGCCTCCGCCTGCGCGCTGTTTTTGAACGTCGTATACTTGATGTCGTTGTGGGTCGCGGCATAGATGACGTCGGAGACGATGGCGCTGCCCGTGGGCAGGGCGCCCGCCCCGCGCCCGTATAACATGATATCCCCCACGCTGTCTCCCTTGAGAAAGACGGCGTTGAAGCTGTCGCTCACCGCGGCGAGCGGATGTTCTTTGCGTATAAAAGCGGGATGGACGCGCACCTCGATACCGTTTTGCCCGTTTTTGCCGATGGCGAGCAGTTTTAAGACATAGCCGAGTTCCTGCCCATAGGCGATATCCTGCGGCCGGATGTCCGTGATCCCCTCGCGGTACACTTTGTCGAGCGGCACCTTTGTATGAAAGGCAAGGCTGGACAGGATGGACAGCTTATACGCCGCATCGTACCCTTCCACGTCCGCGGCGGGGTCGGCTTCGGCATAGCCGAGCCGCTGCGCTTCTTTGAGCACCTCCTCGTACCCTGAACCTTCGCGGGACATGCGGGTGAGGATATAATTCGTCGTCCCGTTGATGATGCCGGTCAGATTTTCGATGACGTTCGCCTGCATGCCGTCGATCAAAGTACGGATGATCGGCACGCCGCTCACGCAGCTCGCTTCAAAATACAGCCCGGCGTTGGTGCGTTTTGCCGCCTTTTCCAATTCGTGCCAGTATTTACAGAACAGCTCTTTGTTGGAAGTCACCACCGTTTTTCCGCTGTGCAGCGCCGCCAGAACGAAACTCTTGGCAGGCTCTACCCCGCCGATGACTTCGACGACGATGTCCACGTTCGGGTTGGATATGACCTCCGCGATGTTGTCGGAGATCTTGCCCTCTTCGATGCCGAGCGCGAGCGCCTTTTCCTTGTTGATCTCCAAAACGCTCTCGACGGTGATGTCTACCCCCTGCGTCCTCTGAAAATATTCCCTGTGGTCGCGCAGGATCTTGTAAGTCCCGCCGCCCACGACGCCTAAGCCGAGTATCGCAACGCCGACGCTCTTCATTTTTTGCCCTCCGTTTGATTCAGATCGTATAAAATTTTCAGCCCCTGCAATGTAAGGAGCTTGTCTACATGGTCGATGCAGGAAACTTCTCCCGCGATGATCTCGCTGAAGCCGCCCGTGGCGATGACCTGCATGTCGGGCGCCTTCATCTCCTTTTTGATCTTTTTGACGATATAGCCGACCAATCCCGCGAAGCCGAACACGAGCCCCGCCTGCATATTGGTCGTCGTATTTTTTCCGATGACGCTGTCCGGTTTTTCGATCTCTACCCGCGGCAGCTTCGCCGTGCCGGACACGAGCGAGTCCATCGACCCGCGGATCCCGGGCGCGACCGCCCCGCCGATAAATTCCTTCTTTTCGTTGACGACGTTGAATGTGGTCGCCGTGCCGAAATCGACGACGATGAGGGGCGCGCCGTACTTTTTGATGGCGGCAACATCGTTGACGATCCTGTCCGCCCCCACTTCGCGCGCGTCGTCCACGCGCAGATTGTGCCCCGTCTTTAACCCCGCGCCGACAATGAGCGGCTCGGCGCCGAGGTAATAGGCGCACATATGAGAAATGGTATAATTGAGGGAAGGCACGACGGAGGAAATGATCGCCCCGTGGATATCGGCGGGCGAGATCCCCTTGACGGCGAGCATATCGATGATCGCCGTGCCGTACTGATCGCTGGTGCGGTTGAGTTCGGTCGCCACGCGGAAACTGGTGACGAGTTCGTCCCCCCGAAAGATCCCGTACTTGATGTTTGTATTGCCGACGTCGATGCAAATGACCATTTTTCCTCGTCCCCGCGCCCTAAATTTTTGTACCGGACGGCTGCCCTTCCCGCTCTTCGCGGGCCTGTCCCTCCGCCTTTTTTTCCGCATGCCCTGCGGCGCCCCTGCGCCCCACGAGGATCGTCCGCTCCACCACCCGCTCTACCGTGTAGATCGCGGGGGAAGCGACGGCGTTGACGGCAAATTCAACGAGAAAATTGATGCCCGCGCAGCCGATGACGAGAAAATACAGGACGGTCGTCCCGTCCGCGACAAAATTGGCGTTCAGCGTATCGCTCATCAAAAGCGCCCCGAGGATGAAGAGGCCCGTGTTGACGACGGGCGCCGCGAGCGCCGAAAGGATGACGGCAGCATATTCGCTTTTTTTGCGGAACAGACGGAAGACTATCCCCGCGACGAAACCCGCCGCCGCCCCTTTGACGAGGCAAAGCGCGACCGTCAGAAGGGGATGATCGCTCAGCAGGATAAACGTAAAGTAATCGCCGCCCGCCAGCGCCGCAAAGATGACGACGGCGCCGAACGCCGCACCCAGAAGCGCGCCCGCGGCGGGGCCGAGCAGCACCGCGCCGAGCACGATGGGAACGAGCGTAAGGCTGATCCTCGTCGCCCCGACGGGGATCGCGCTCGCCCAAACCTGCAAGACGATGACCAATGCCAGCAACACCGCCAAAAACGCGATATTGCGCGCCGTAAAAAACTTTTTCTTTTCCATGATGCCTCCATCGGATCTCTCGCGAGTATCCGTGAAAAAAATATATTTATGCGCGTGACCGGGTCAGACCGCCGAGCGTATCCGCCCGCGCATATCCCTGTAAACGCCCGACGGCTCTCCATCGGGCAAGCATCATTATAGCAAAAACCGCCGCGTTTAGCAAGCAAATGAAAGGATAAACTTGGCGCGCGCCCCGCGCAAAGGATCAGAAGCGGTTTTTTACCCTTATTGTACGCCGCCGTCCGCGCTTTTATGAAAGGAAGGAACATTTTCTCTCCCCTTTCCGTATATATGAGTAAAGACACCGGGGCGCCAGCGTGCCGCGGCGGCTGCGCGGCGGTCATCCGACTACATATCCGCCCGCAGCAGAATATAGGAGGAATTTTTAATGAACTGTTTCGGGACTTTCGGCAACAATACATGCCTGTGGCTTCTCATCATACTGCTCATTCTCTGCTTCTGCGGAAACGGAAAGGCGGACGGGATCTTGAACGGCTGCTATACGCCGCTGATCATCGCCGCCGCGTACTGCGTTATCAAAAACGGCGGATTGTGCAACATCCTTTCGGGGTGCGGCTGTAAATGAGAAAACCGCCCGCGATCCTGCGGGCGGAAAAAGCGTGCCCGTCCGCGGATGCGACCGCGGACGGGCATTTTGCTTACAAAATTTCCGAGTTTGACCGTAAGCCGAGTTCTGTCGTGTGCGGCCATCTATCTCGACGCATCGTCGCCGACGCGCTCAAGCGATATTCACGGCATGCGCCGGGCGGGCGACCCATATGGCGTATGCCCAATCTTGCACCGGACGGGGTTTGCACGGCGCGCCGCGTTGCCGCGGCGCCGGTGAGCTCTTGCCTCCCCTTTCCATCCTTGCAGCTTGCGCTGCGGTCTGTTTCTGTTGCACTTTCCTTGGAGTCGCCTCCACCGGACGTTATCCGGCGTCCTGCCCTGCGGTGCTCGGACTTTCCTCACGGCTTGCGCCGCGCGGCCGCAAAGTCAACTCGGACTTTTATTATACCCCAAAAGCGCGCGCAAAGTCAACTTTTTGCCACGCGCCTCGGCAAACTATTTTTTTTACAAACGCTTGTCTTTTGCAGAAAAATGCTATACAATATAAGTGTGAAAATTCTTGAAGGGAGCGTTTTTTTATGAAAAAGACAAAGATCGTATGCACGATGGGGCCTGCCTGCCGCAACGAAGAGATCCTGACCAAGATGGCGCTTGCGGGGATGAACGTCGCGCGCCTCAACTTCTCTCACGGCGATCATGCCGAACACACCAAAAATATCGAACTTATCAAACGGGTGCGCGAAAAGCTGAACATCCCCCTGCCCATCATGTTGGACACAAAGGGGCCGGAACTGCGCATCCGCTCCTTCAAAGACCACAAGATCACCCTCAACGAAGGAGATGAATTCGCCTTCACGACCGAAGAGATCGAAGGAGATCGCAAGCGCGTTTCCGTCTCGTACAAAGGCATCGTCAACGACCTCGAACCGGGCGACACCATCCTTTTGAACAACGGGCTGCTCGTCTTTAAAGTCACGGAAGTGGACAAGACGGAAGTCAAAACCAGGGTGGAAGTCGGCGGAGACCTCTCCGATAAGAAGAGCATGTTCTTCCCCGGCAAGACGCTCAGCCTGCAATACCTGAGCGAACAGGACAAAAACGATATCCTCTTCGGCATCGAGCAGGGCATCGACTTTATCGCCTGTTCCTTTACTTCCAAGGCGCAGGACATCATCGATATCCGCAAACTGCTCGAAGAAAACGGCAACCCCGACATAGACCTGATCGCCAAGATCGAAAGCCGCAGCGGCGTCAATAACATCGACGAGATCCTGCAAGTTGCCAACGGCATCATGGTCGCGCGCGGCGACCTCGGCGTGGAAGTCCCTTACGAAGAACTGCCGCAGATCCAAAAGATGCTCATCGAAAAATGCCGCCTCGCGAGCAAGCGCTGCATCACCGCCACGGAGATGCTCGAATCGATGATCAACCAGCCCCGCCCCACGCGCGCGGAGATCTCGGACGTCGCCAACGCCGTCTACGACGGCACGAGCGCCGTCATGCTTTCGGGCGAAACGGCGGGCGGCAAATACCCCGTGCTTGCGGTGGAAGCGATGGCAAAGATCTGCGTCGAGACGGAAAAAAATCTCACCACGCGGTACGGCGAAAAGCAGCTCAATATCCAAAGCCCCGCAGACGCGCTTTCCCATTCCGCCTGCGTGCTCGCCGAAGATATCGGCGCCAAGGCGATCGTCGTCTGCTCCCGCTCGGGCGGCACGGCGCGGCTCGTCTCCCGCTTCCGCCCCAACATCGATATCATCGGCATGACCATCGAACCGATGTCCTACCGAAAACTTGCCCTTTCCTGGGGGGTCATCCCCATGCTGTCCGAAGAATTCACCTCGATGGACGTGCTCTTCTACCACGCCAAGCGGGCGGCGATCGAATCCGGCCTCGTCAAAAAGGGCGACCGCATCGTCATCACGGGCGGCAACCCCAACGGCAAATCGGGCAATTCCAACGTCATCAACATCGAGCAAATTTAAAAACGTTCTTATCCGCGCGCCCCGCTCATTGCGGGGCGCGTTTTCTCACATTTTGCTCTGCCGGCAGGGATCTGCTCCCCGCCCTTCCCGCCGTCAATAAACGAACCGCAAAAAATTCCAACTCATCGGCCGCACGCTGAACAACGCCTTGCTCCCTTCTTTCACGGAGACGGGCTCACAAACAGACGGCACCACCGCTTCCGGCTCGGCGAACGTGTTCGCCGCGTCGAGGTCGTTATCCGCCATGCAGACAAATTCCGCACAGCGGAGATCGCCGAAGGAGCGCAGTTCCAGTTCGATCTCTTCCGCCTCCTGCGCATAGTTGCAGAGGAATACGCACACCTCTCTCTTTTCGGCGTTGTATGTGACCGCCTCGTTGATGAGGCGCGCGCTGCCGTATGCGCTTTCGAACGTGCCCGCCGTGGAGATGGAGCGCACCGTCTCTCCCCTTCCGTAATGCGACGCATAGCGGAAAGGATAAAAGGTCGTCTGGCGGATCGCTTCTCCTCCCTTCTTGGTCAAGATGGGCGCGATGACGTTGACCAGCTGCGCAAGGCATGCCGTCTTGACGATGTCAGCGTTGTTCAAAAGGGTGTTCAGCATGCCGCCGAACACAAGCAGATCGCGGAAGGTATACACATCCTCGATCAGGTGCGGGGCCTTGATCCAATCGGGCGCGGTGCGCTTGGCGTGCTGCGACCAGATGTTCCACTCGTCGAAACTGATATAGACATTATGCTTAGAACGGTTTTTCGCCTTGACATAGCAGATGGTCGAACGGATCGTATCGATGAACCGCCCCATGTCGTCCGCGCTCCCTAAAAAGTCTTCCAACGGGTTTTCGGACGAGGGTTTATATTCGTAATAGCGGTGCATTGAGATAAGATCCGCCTCTTCGTATGTATGTTCGAGCACGACGCGATCCCATTCGGGGTAAGTCGGGCTTTCGACGCTGCTGCTGCCGCACACGATCAGCTTGACTGCGCCCGCCTCGTCCGCCTTTTTGGCGTCCGCCCAGCGAAGCATGCGCATCGTGTTGACCGCCTTTTTGCCGTATTCGTCGGCGGTCAGCCCGCAGATCTGCCACGGCCCGTCCATCTCGTTCCCGATACACCAATATTGAACGCCGTACGGTTCTTTGGAGGCGTTTTTGCGGCGGAGATCGGAATAATAAGTGCCGGACGGGTGGTTGACATACTCGAACAGTTCGAGCGCATCCTTGGGCGTGCCCGTCCCCATGTTGACGGCAAGCATGGGCGCGATGCCCGTCTTTTTGCACCATTTCATGAACTCGTCCGTGCCGAACTCGTTCGGTTCGATGCTCTTCCACGCGAGGTCGAGGCGCGCTTTACGCTCCGCCTTCGGGCCGATACCGTCTTTCCAATCGTAACCGGAAACAAAATTGCCGCCCGGATAACGCACGATCGGCACGCCCAGCTCGCGGATGAGCGCGATGACGTCCTCGCGGAACCCGTCTCCGTCGGCGGCGGGATGCCCGGGCTCATAAATGCCCTCATAGACCGCCCTGCCGAGGTGTTCCAAAAACGAGCCGTAAATGTTGGGATCGATCGTCCCGATCTTCAGGTTTGCGTCCGCAAAAATTCTTGTCTTTGCCATAAAAGCACCTCGTATTTTTTTGCTTTTCTTAAATTATATCCGCAACCGCGCGGAATGTCAACGGTTGCGCGAAAATTCTTTGCCGCAAGTCAGGCCTTATCCTCTTCCCCGCGCGGCAGCTTTCCCTTTTCCCGCAAAAATTCTTCCAGCAGGGCAGCCGCCTCTCCGCACAGCCCGAGGCAGGGACGTTTTTTGTAATACTCTTCCGTTCGCGCCTCCGCCTGCGGCGAATCGTCCGAAAGGATGCCCGCAAGCAACTCGCGGCAGACAATGGTGCCGTGGCGGCTGCGGAACCGCCCCGCCAGTTCCTGCTCGAGAGAATAGAGCGCGGTCTTTTCTTCGAGGGTGGGATGATCCGCATCGTAAAAGGCTGCGCCGAGCACCATCATCATGGCGGAAACGGCGCCGCAGACTTCGCGCATCCTGCCCACGCCGCCCCCGAGCGGCGCGGAAAGCTTCATGGCGGTCTTTTCGTCCAGTCCCGTCACGTCGTCAAAAGCACAAAAAACGGACTGACAGCAATTCAGCCCGCGCAAAAAATTTTCTTTGGCGGCCTCTTCTCTTTTCATAATTTCCCTCCTTTTTTTTAAAAAATCCTTGCCTTACTCACTTTTTATGGTATAATAGAAGTAAGAAAAAACACAAGGCGAAAAAATATGGTCGATCTCTATTACACATATGTCCCCATACATTCGGAAGAGTTTACAAAATTTATCCTCGCTAAATATTATAATATACCAAACGCGGAAATTTGTAAAACGATTAACGGCAAACCGTATATAAAAAACGAGAAAGTTTTTTTCAACGCCTCGCACAGCAAGGGGCTGTTGGCGCTCGCCGTAGCCAAAAAGGAGATCGGGCTGGACGTCGAATCGCTGACGGGAAAGCCCCGCCCCGCCGTCCTGCATAAATTCAGCGCCCGCGAAAAGTTTGAGATCCTCTCCGTCGCCGATTTTTATGTCCATTGGACGGCGCGGGAAAGCTATATCAAATACATGGCGGGATCGCTTGCCGCCATGTGGCGCCGCGTGGAGTTTTACGGGAATAAGATCTATTTTTTGGGGAAAGAGGCAGACGTCAAGCTGATACAATTTACGCTCGACGGGTATTCTTTCAGTATTTGCGGAAATTTTTCCAAATACAGCCTGAAGAAAATTGAAAACCTGCCCGAAAACCGTTGACAAATCGCCGTGAAACATGTAAACTATAAAAGTATTTTGTGCGCCTGCTCTGCGGGCGCACGGTTATGCAGAGATGTCTGAGCGGCCTAAGGAGCACGACTGGAAATCGTGTGTACCTCGCAAGGGTACCGAGGGTTCAAATCCCTCTCTCTGCGCCAAACGAGTATAATCCGAACCTGAAACCGATTTTAGTCGGCGGAGCGTTCGGATTATTTCTTTTTTTATAACCCCATACAAGTGACTTCGTTCCCTTATTATGCTATAATGGTTATATGAAGATAAAAGCGGTTGTGAAATATCTTATTATTACATTTGCCATAACTTATGCTTGTTGGTGGGGCGTAGCCACACTTGTAGCATATACTGATTTTGTATATGGCGACATATTGCCGACAATTATATATATTATAGGTAACTTCGGTCCGGCCATTGCCGCTTTATTTTGCATTGACGGCAGACCATATCTGCGTTCACTGAAAAAATTTTTGTTCTCATACAAAAAACACGGAACATGGTTTTTCCTTTTATTTGTCGCCCTCGTTACGCTCACAGTAGGGCTTTCTTCAATGGAATGGAACCCGCAAATGACGGCGTTTAACTTTTTCATCTCACTGCTCGGCTCCACCTTTGTTTACGGCGGCGAGGAAGAATTAGGCTGGCGCGGCATTTTGCACCCGGCATTGTCAAAGAAAATAACCTTCCCTCTTGCCGCGCTCGTGTGTGGCGTAATATGGGCGCTGTGGCACCTGCCGCTTTGGTTTATAGAAGGTCACCCCAACCAGTCGATGCCTTTTTGGATACAAGCAACGCTGGGTATATTCCTCTGTTTTTGGCTCGGCATAATTTATGAGCGGTCTGAATGTCTGCCGCTGTGTATGCTCTTCCACGGTTTCGTCAATGTGATGTTGTCATCATTCGTGTTAAAACTGAACTGGATATTGATTGTCGGAATCATACTGACGACAGCCGTCGCAATCACACTTTGGCTACTTGACATAAAGCGGATAAAAAATTTAAGTAATCAGACGACAAATACTAAATAGTTTTCATTATAACTTCTAATAGAAGTATAGCCCACTATACTTCGCAAGCGAAGTCGTGGGCTCTGCAAGGCTTTGGCAAACATTCACGTTTATGCCGCACTCCGCGCAACGTGTAACGAACGTGTGCCGCAGGTCGTGCAATTTATGCTCGGGGCAAAACCTATGAAACGTGCGGCTCACTATGCAAGGCTTATACGGGAATACGTGCGGACCGTCGGGGCTTTTTGTGCCGGGACAAAGGCGTACTCGTCGGCGCCGTAAGCAAAGCGGCGATAAGCCAAATGCCGAAGGCAAACTGAAAATTGGAAGAAAGTTTGGAAAATTATTCGGTGTTCTATATTCCGAGAAATGAAGAAAAGACGGTCACG
>CALVHS010000051.1 GCA_944328665.1 uncultured Clostridia bacterium
CACGTGCGACGTCGTATGCCGATAGACGTCAAGCCCTTCCTTGTCTTTCAGGGTGACGATCTCCACCGCCGCGTCCCCGTCCACGACATGGGCGAGGTCGACGAGTTGCCCGTTCACCTTGGCGCAGACAGCCGCCCGCGCGAGCCCTTCGCTGATATCCGCCGCGATCTGCCTGCAGCTTACGGGAGACGAGTATTCTTTCGCGTCTCCGCCCTTCAAAGTTACGATCATGATTGCTTCCTCCCGCGGGACATGCCCGCCCTTTTGTCTGTAATATCGACGATAAAAAAACGTCCTCAAACGGAAAAAACGTTTAAGGACGCAGCGATCTGCGCGGTTCCACCTTAATTGCCCGCATCGCGGGCCGCTCGTTGACGCACCTTCGGAGCGGTGCCTGCTCGCGCAAAAAAGCGGTTTCGCTTTCTCCTGCGCGCACGGGGCTCACAGCCAAAGGCCCCGCTCTCTTTGCCGCCGCAGAAGGGCTACTTGTCTTTTCCTTCCCGCGCTCTGTAATTGCTCCTATTGTACTGTATTTATTTACGTTTGTCAACCGATTTTCGCATCTTTCTCTCCGATTTTCGCGCATGGCAGATCAGGCAAAACACACCTTGCCCGCATAATATTTTTTCAGGAAAAGCGCCTGCTTCGGCGTCGGCATGCCGGCGCACTCCACCTCGCCCGCGCCGCTCAAAATGATCTCGCGTATGCTGTTCAGCTCGGATGCCCCCTCTTCGATCAGCGTCGCGCGGCGCAGCTTTCTGTACCCGCCGTCATACAGTTCTTCGCCCCGCAGCAACACTTTCCCCCTCCCGTTCCCGCAGGCAAGGTAGTGCAAAAACGCCGCCAATTTTTCTTCCGTGAAAAGAGCGGGAAGGCACCCGATCACGTCTTCCCATTTGCGGCGCAGTTTTTTCAGCCGAAACGTATAAAAACCGTCTACCGTATAGATGTTTTCGTTACGAAGCGCGGCGATGATATATCGTTTATCCTGCGCAAGGTCGGCGGCGATGAGCGCGGCAAGCAAGATCTCGCGTTCCTCTTTATTCAGACCCGCGGTATGCAGCCTGCCGCAAAAGAGCACATATTTATAGCCGACGGCGAGCACGTCCGCGATCTTTTCCGCTGCCTGCCTGCGCACCACGTCGCCGCAGCGATCCTCCGCCGTCAGCAGAAGCCCTGCCCTGCCCCCGCCGAGAGACAGGACGCCCGTCGCTCCGCCGGCGGCGATGTACGGGAGCATGGCTGCATGAATATAGGCGATCCACCGTGCGTTTTCTTCGCGTTCGGATATCAGGCATTTCATACCGATAGTGTATGCCGTATCGGCACGAATATTTACGCAGAAAGCGCGCATATGGCAGGTTGATAAAAAATTTTGTTAAAAAACCGCGCAAAACTTGACTTGAAGCGTAAAAAATACTATAATCAAGTGAATACTGTTGCAGGTTTTAAGAGTACTATGCCTATCATAGCAAAAGTTCTGATCGCCGTTTTGGCGGCGCACTATTTCCTCGCGATCGCGACCGTCTATATCCTGCTCAGGGACAGAGGCGTGACCAGATCGATCATCGCCTGGAACCTCGTCATTCTGCTCATCCCCCTGCTCGGGCCCGCCGCATACTGGATCGCGCGCTCCGTCGCAAAAAAGAAAATGCGGGGAGCGGCGGAGAACGAGGCGCGGGACGGACGCGAACAGGCAAAACACGACTAAAATGATGCGCCCCGAGGCGCGGAGGGATTTTTTATGGATATGAAGTCAGTCGAAAGCAAATGGCAGCAGCGCTGGGAAAAGACAAAGGAGAACAACTTCAATAAAAAGGACACCGACCGCAAGTATTATGTCCTTGAAATGTTTTCTTATCCTTCCGGCGCAAAACTGCACGTCGGGCATTGGTATAACTACGGCCCGTCCGATACGTTCGCACGCTTCAAAAGAATGCAGGGATACAACGTGTTTCAGCCGATGGGTTTTGACGCCTTCGGGCTCCCTGCCGAAAATTATGCGATCAAAACGGGCATCCACCCCAAAGATTCCACCGAACAAAACATCGCCACGATGGAAAAACAACTCAAGGCGATGGGCGCGATGTTCGACTGGTCGGCAGAGATCAAGACCTGCGAAGAAGATTACTATAAATGGACGCAGTGGATGTTTTTAAAACTCTACGAAAAGGGCCTTGCCTACCGCAAGGAAGCGCCCGTCAACTGGTGCCCGAGCTGCAACACCGTGCTCGCCAACGAACAGGTACAGGAAGGATGCTGTGAGCGCTGCGGGACGCCCGTCGTCAAAAAAGACCTCACACAATGGTTCTTTAAGATCACCGATTATGCGGAAGAACTTTTGGCGGGGCTGGATACCCTCGACTGGCCGGAAAAGACAAAGCTGATGCAAAAAAACTGGATCGGAAAATCGGTCGGCTGCGAAATAGAATTTGCCTGCGAAAGCGGCGATACGTTCAAAGTTTTTACCACCCGCTGCGATACGATCTTCGGCGTCTCGTATGTCGTGCTTGCCCCCGAGCATCCGCTCGTCAAAAAGCTGACTTCCGATGAACAGCGCGCCGCCGTGGAGGAATATATCGAAAAGACGGCGCATACGGACGAGATCGAACGGCTCTCCTCCGCGAGGGAAAAGACGGGCGTGTTCATAGGGCACTGCGCGATCAACCCCGTCAACGGCAAAAAAGTCCCCATCTACGCCGCCGACTACGTCCTCTATTCCTACGGCACGGGCGCCGTGATGGGTGTGCCCGCCCACGACGAGCGCGATTTCGCCTTTGCGCAAAAATACGGCCTTCCCGTCACGAAAGTCATCGAAAACAAAAACGGCGAGACGATCCTGCCCTTTACCGAGGACGGCATCTGCGTCAACAGCCTGCAATTTGACGGTAGGTTCGGCGAGGAAGCGCGCACAGAGATCGCCAACCATCTCACCAAACTCGGCAAAGGGGAGAGAAAAGTCAACTACCGCCTGCGCGACTGGCTTGTCTCTCGCCAGCGCTATTGGGGCGCACCCATCCCCGTCGTACATTGCCCCAAATGCGGCATCGTGCCCGTTCCCTATAAAGATCTCCCCGTCCGGCTGCCGTATGACGTAGAATTTAAGCCGGACGGAAAGTCCCCTCTCGCCAAAAGCGAAGCGTTCATGCATACGAAATGCCCGCATTGCGGCGGAGAAGCGCGGCGGGATCCGGACACTCTCGATACTTTTGTCTGTTCCAGTTGGTATTATTTGCGCTATGCCGACGCGCACAACGCAAAAGAGCCGTTCGATACGGAAACGGTCGACAAGATGCTGCCGGTAGACAAATACATCGGCGGCGCGGAACACGCCTGCATGCACCTTTTGTATGCGCGTTTCTTTACAAAAGCCCTGCGCGACATGGGTTACCTGCACTTTGACGAGCCGTTCAGATCGCTCGTGCATCAGGGCGTCATCCTTGGCCCCGACGGAAACCGCATGTCCAAATCAAAAGGAAACGTCATCTCCCCGGACGAGTATATCTCCGTCTACGGTTCCGACGTGTTCCGCATGTACCTGATGTTCGGGTTTTCTTACACGGAAGGCGGCCCTTGGAACGACGACGGCATCAAATCGGTTGCCAAGTTCCTCGAACGCACGGAGCGCCTCGTGCGCAGGTCGTTCGAAGAACACGGGGATGAAATGCCCTTCGCGGCGGCTGAAAAAGAACTCAATTATGTGCGAAACAATACGATCCGTCAGATCACGCGCGACCTTGAAGTTTTCTCGTTTAATACGGCGGTCGCGCGCCTGATGGAATTTGTCAACGCGCTCTATAAATACGACGGCATACAGGAAAAGAGCGTACCGTTCCTGCAGGAATGCGTCAAAGACCTGATCCTGTTGATCGCCCCCTTCGCTCCCCATTTCGCCGAAGAATTGTGGGAAGCCGGCGGGCAAAAATATTCCGTATTCGATCAGCATTATCCCGTCTGCAACGAAAAGGCGCTCATCCGCGAGGAGACGGAATATGCCTTACAGATCAACAGCAAGATCAAGGGCAAACTGATGATCGGAAAGGATATGCCCCGCGAAGAGATCGAATCGCTCGTGCTTTCAAGCGACCTCGTCAAACCTTATACGGAAGGGAAAGTCGTCAAAAAATTCATCGTCGTTCCCGGACGGCTCATCAATATCATCGTCTGAAACGGCAGCGGAAAAAGATCCCCTTTAGGCGCCCTCTTGCGCACATATCCATCCCGTCTGCATCGCATAGACCGCAAAAAGGACCTCGGAAGATACTTCCGAGGTCCTTTTTGCGCCCTTCCCGCCGCAGCTTCCGTATTGTAACTCGTTTCCGCCTTGCAAGTCAAATATAGTTAGGTCAATAAAATTTTCCGGATCATAAAAGAGCATTCGTTTTTTACTTCGTCAATAAATTGCATCTACAATGAGCGCGGCGAGCGTTTGAATATCCTCTTTGCAATCGTTTTCCAGCCATTGCATGGATACATTATACAGCATTCCCGCGTAGAGGTACGGAAGATAAGGATTTTTGTCCGGATGTTCCTCTGCAAACATTTCGGAAAAATTTTTGTTAAGAAAGTTGAGGTACAGATCGCTCAGGTGCGCCCTCTTCAACAACTGAAAGGGCTCCTTGTTTGCCTCAAACACGCCGAAGACATCCGACACGACTTTAACGTAGTCTTCCTTGCAGCGCGGATAAATGCGCTGCCCGAATACAAATTCCCGCGTGCGATGCTCGAAATAATAGGTTATGACGTCTTCTTTGCCCTTGAAATAGCGGTAAAAGGTCGCCCTGCCGACGCCCGCCTTTTGAGCGATGTCCGTCACCTTGATCTTTTCATATTCGTAGGCGTGCATCAGCTTAAAAAGCGCCGTCACGATATAGTGCTTCGTGTATTCTTCCGATTCCATGAGACAAAATCTCCCGTTTTGTTTCATTTACGGCGACAGAAACCGCCGTCCTGTTTCACCGCCCTTTCAAGCGGTTGCTTTTTGCCGCCGTTTATTCTATGATACACTTGTCTCGCGGGAAAGTCAACCGAAGCGCGCGTCGGGCAGCCATTTTACGGGGCAAACACAAAAATGAGGTGACGATCATGCAAGATAAAGATTTTATATCCTATGAATACAAAACAGTTTCGGTCAAGGCAAAAGACCAGACAAAAGCGATGGATCTGTACGAAGCCTTCGGCTGGGAAATAACCGGCACCGCATCCGCGGCGACAGGGAACACGACGCTCTCATTAAAGCGGGACAGGCACCTGACGCATAAGCAGGAATTAAACAAACTCGAACGGCAGGCGGAAGATACTTTTGCGGCGATAAACGGATTGGAACGCTCCAAAACGCTGGGGGCAAGCGTGTTCGCCTACATCTTCGGCTGCTTCGCCGCACTCGTTCTGGGCGGCGGGATGTGCCTTACCATGCTCATAGAAGGCAGTATCCCCGCAATGGTCGGAGGCATTATTTTGGGTGTTGCCGGCATTGCGCTGTGCGGCGTCAATTATGTTATC
>CALVHS010000052.1 GCA_944328665.1 uncultured Clostridia bacterium
GCCTTTTTGATCTTGTTGATGTTGATGCCGTCGTAGCGGATCTTTCCGTCGGCGATATCGTAGAAGCGGTTCAAAAGGTTGGTGATGGTCGTCTTGCCCGCGCCCGTCGCGCCGACGAAGGCGATCTTCTGCCCGGGTTTGGCATAAATGCTGACATTGTGCAGGACGATCTTATCGGGAACATAGCCGAAATCCACATCAAAGAGGCGGATATCCCCTTTCAGTTCGGTATACGTGACGGAGCCGTCCGCATGGTGCGGGTGGCGCCACGCCCATTTGCCCGTGCGCTCGGCGCTTTCGGTGACGGTGCCGTCCTCGGCGACGTTCGCGTTGACGAGGGTGACGTAGCCGTCGTCCGCTTCCGGCTTTTCGTCGAGCAGTTCAAAGATACGGCCCGCGCCCGCGAGGCCCATGACGACCGAGTTGATCTGCATGGACACCTGCCCGATGTTGAGGGAGAACTGGCGGGACATATTGAGGAAGGAGGCGATGATCGCACCCGTAAACGCACTCCAGCCCGTGACGGCGAGATTCCGTACATCCAAAAGGACGAGCAGCCCCGCCACGATGGCGACGAGCACAAAGGCGAAATGCCCGATGTTCATGACGGCGGGCATCAGGATGTTGCCGTACGCGTTCGCCTTGTCGGACGCGTCGCAGAGCTCTTCGTTGATCTTGTCGAAGTCCTCTTTCGCGCGATCTTCGTGGCAGAACACCTTGATGACTTTCTGCCCGCCCATCATCTCTTCGATGTAGCCTTCCGTCTTGCCGATGACCACCTGCTGGCGGATAAAGTGCTTGGCACTGCGGCTGCCGACGAACTTGGCGACGAGCGCCATGACGGCGACGCCGACAAAGACGACGATCATCAGCCACAGACTGTATAAAAGCATGATGACGAACAGGGTCACCGCCGCAATGATGGAATAAAACACCTGCGGGATACTCATCGATACGAGCTGGCGCAGCGCGTCGGTATCGTTCGTATATACGGACATGATATCGCCGTGGGTGTGCGTGTCGAAATAGCGGATGGGCAGCGACTGCATCTCGGAGAACATGTCGTCGCGGACGTGCCGCAAAAAGCCCTGCGTCACGATCGCCATCGTCTGATTGTAAAAGAAGGAAGCGCAGAGGGCGACGATATACATCCCTCCCATGCCGCCGATGATGCCGAAGAGTGTGCTGCGCAATTCGAACAGCTTATCCGAGATGGCGCTCGCGTCCTGCCCCGCAAGCCCCGCGAGCGGGGTAATGACTTTATCGATGACGAGGGTCAAAAACACGGAAGAACTGATCCCCGCCGCCGCCGTGACCGCGATACAGAAGAATACGGCGATCAGCCTGCCCTTGTAATAATGGAAAAGGTAAGAAAGCAGCCTGCCGAGCAATTTGAAGGAATGGATCTTCGGCTTTTTCTGCATGACGGAAACTTCATTACGCATGATCTGCACCCCCTTCCGCCGCGGCGTTCGCACCGCCTATTTTATTCTGAGAATAATATACTTCCCGATAGATCGGATTAGAGGCGAGCAATTCCTCGTGCGTGCCGATGGCGTTGATCTTGCCACCGTCCATGACGATGATCTGATCGGCATCCTGCACGGAAGAGACGCGCTGGGCGATGATGATCTTGGTGACGTTGGGGATCTCTTCGCGGAAAGATCTGCGGATCATCGCGTCCGTCTTGGTGTCGACGGCGCTCGTCGAGTCGTCGAGGATGAGCACCTTCGGGTCTTTCAAAAGGGCGCGCGCGATGCAAAGGCGCTGCTTTTGCCCGCCCGAGACGTTGGTGCCGCCCTGCTCGATATATGTATCGTACTTGTCGGGGAAGGACTGGATGAAGTCGTCCGCGCAGGCGAGCTTGCATACGCGCAGCATCTCGTCGTCCGTCGCGTCCTCCTTGCCCCAGCGCAGGTTGTCTTTGATGGTGCCCGAGAACAGCACGTTTTTCTGCAGCACCATGGCGACCTTGTTGCGCAGCGCTTCGAGATCGTAATCTTTTACGTTGACGCCGCCGACGTAGACCGCGCCTTCCGTCGTATCGTACAGCCTCGGGATGAGGTTGACGAGGGTGGATTTGGAAGAACCCGTTCCGCCCAAAATACCGATGGTCTGCCCCGACCTGATGTGCAGGTTCACGCCTTCGAGAGCAAAGCGCTCGGCATTTTTGGAATATTTGAAAGAGACGTTGTCAAACACGATGTCCCCGTCCTTGACTTCTTTGACGGCATTTTCGGGGGAGGTGATGTTGCTCTTTTCGTTGAGGACGGCGCAGATGCGTTCGCCCGACGTGCGCGCGATGATGATCATGACGATGACCATAGAAAGCTGCATGACGGCGGAAAGGATCTGCGACGCATACATGATGAGGACGGTAAGCTGTTCCTCTCCGATGACCGCGTCCCCGACGGGGATGCCCGCCTTCAGGTTGCTGCTCGTCAAAAGAGCCGCCAACAGGAAGATGAGCAAAAAGGACAACCAGATGCAGAACTGCATCACGGGGCCGTTGATCGCCATGATGCGCTCGGCGAGGGTGAAGTCCTTGCAGACGTCCTCGGAAGCCGCTTCGAACTTTTTCTTTTCGAAATCTTCGCGCACGAAGGATTTGACAACGCGGATGCCCTTGATATCTTCGCGCACGGAGCGGTTCATATTGTCATACTTATGAAAGACGCGCTCGAAAATGGGATGCGTCTTGAAGATGACGATGACGAGCACCGTGGCGAGCACGGGCACGAGGGCGAGGAACACCCACGAAATGGTCACGTTGACCGTGAACGCCATCACGAGGGAGAAGATGAGCATCAGCGGGCAGCGGATCGCCACGCGGATGATCATCATGTACGCCATTTGTACGTTTGTGACGTCCGTCGTCTGACGGGTCACGAGTGAGGAAGTGGAAAATCTGTCGATATTCGCAAAGGAATAGTCTTGGATCGAATAATACATATCCTTGCGCAAATTCTTTGCAAATCCCGCGCTCGCCCGCGCCGCAAAGCGACCCGAAAGCATGCCCGTGATCAAAGAAAGCGCCGCCATACCGATCAAAATGCCGCCGTATTTCAAGATGGTGCTCATCTGCACCGCCTCCTCGACGGCGACGCCCGTCGGGCTGATCCTGGCGATGAATTCCATGATGACCAGAGGCATCAGGCATTCAAGGATCACTTCGACGGACACGAAGATCGGAGAAAGTATGGACGGAGTTTTGTACTCGCGGATACTTTTCGCCAAAGTTTTGATCATATCTGTCTCCTTATAAAAATTTTACCTTGACCTGTGCTTTCCGCGCGCCCCGCGCCGCGGAAACGCCTAACCGTTTTCCATCTGCGAAAGGTTTTGTTTGAAACGCGCGACATAATCAAAAAAGGCGTCCAGCTCCGCTTCGGAAAAGCCCCTCGTCATCTGCGCTTCGGAGCGCTCGATCTGCGCTTGCAGCTGGCGGCGCACTTCCTCGGCATAGTCGGTCAGTTCGATCTTTTTCAGCCGCGCGTCATATTCGACGGGCACGCGGCGGATGAGCCCCGCCTCCTCCATCGACTTCAAGATCTCCGTCGCGCTCGAACGGCGGATATTGAATTCCGCCTCCACGTCGCGCTGAAAGAGCTCTCTTCCGCCGTTTCGGAACAAAAAATTGAGCACCCAAAATTGGACGCCTGTCAGTTTTTTGTTTTCACCGGCGGCGGGGATGTTTTCCATCACCCTGTCGATGCGGCGGCAGAGGGATTTGACCGCATAGCCGATATGCCGTTTGTTCATCGCACCCTCCCGCAAAATTGTTAGGTTAGCTAACATTATAACCATTTTATCAAAAATGTCAACGGAATTACGGGACATTGGCAAAGCTGTTTTGTGAAAAATTTTTCACTTTCGCACCCCGCGGCGCCGACGGCGCGGCGGGGTGCGCTTTTCGTGCCCGCCTCCACCGGGAGGCGGAAAAGAGGGCGGGCGCGGCTTCTGCCGCGCCCGCCCTCTTTCGTCCGTCAGTCCATCTCGTAATGGCAGCCGGAAACCTGCGTGGGCGGGAATGTCTCGCCCTCGTTCATATACACTTTGCCGATCACTTCCCCTTCCTCGTTGACAACGGTATAAGAGCAGCTCTTCGGCACGGTATCTCCGCAGTTGAGCCTCATAAAGAAAACCTCCTTCCTGTAAGCTGCCTTTAGCTTGTGCGCCCCCGCGCTTTTTATGCGCGGCACTTACAGTGACGCGAAACAGAGGAGAACGAGCGAGAGCGCGATGAGGTAAACCGCATACCCGTACAAGTTCCCTCTTTTGACGCTGCCCGCGGCGAAGCGGAGCGCGGCAAAGCCGCAGACGGCGGCGGAAAGCGATCCGACGGCGAGGCTCTGCCAGGACGGGACGGCGCACACCGCGGGATCGGTGAGCGCTTTGAGCAGTTCCGCAAAGATCGCCCCGGCGATGATCGGGATGCTCATCAAAAAGGAAAAATCGGCGGCCTTTTCCCGCTCCGTTCCCGCCAAAAGGCAGGCGGAGACCGTGACGCCGCTGCGGGAAAGTCCCGGCACCACGGCAAGCGCCTGCGCAAAGCCCGCCGTCCATGCCGTGCGCCAACCGACGGGGCGCAGAATGCGCGCCCGCTTTGCGCGGCGCTGCGCCGCCAGCAGGAGCGCCGCGGTCAGGGCGAAAAACGCCCACAGATATTTTCCGCCAAAAAAGAGGGCGTCTATCCGATCCCCGAAAAAGAATCCCGCCGCCGCCGCGGGCAGGGTCGCCGCCGCCAGATACAGGAGCATCTTCCGCTCCCCCTTTACGATCGCCTCGATCTTGGGAAAGTAGGCGAAGAGGACGGCAAGCAACGTGCCCGCGTGCAGCATGACGCCGAAAAACATCCCGCCGGGCGGCAGGCAAAGCAGCTTTTCAAACAAGATGATATGCCCGCTGGACGAAACGGGCAAAAATTCCGTGATCCCCTGCACCATCCCCAAGACGGCAGCTTTCCAGATCTCCATGCGCTCCCTCCCCGTCTGTCTACTAATGTATGCCTGCATCGTCAAAAAAATAACGGGAACGCTTTTCTCGTCCGCATGGCGGAAAAATCCTTGCGGAAACGGAAAAAATTTAGTACAATATCGGAAAACCTCCGCGGAGCCGCGCATGCTGGAAAAGATATTCGGAAAAAAGTCGACGGGCGTCGTCTATATCGTCTGCGCGAGCGTGCTGCTCCTCTCTTTGGCCGCATCGGCGCTCCTCTTTCTCGTCCGCTATCCGGATGCGTCCCTCTACGTCCTCTTTACGCAGGCGCTCGTGACAGTCATCTCCCTGGCGGCGATCAGCGCCCCCGTCTTTATCCAAAAGCGCTTCCGCTATTATATTCCGCCCTTTATCGAGATCGCGCTCTGCGCGTATGTGCTATTGTTCCTCCTGCTGCAGCGCGCACCCGAAAACGGCATGGTGCTTTACTCCTTTTTGCCCGCCTCCGGCGGCTTTATGCTGTCCATGGTGCTCTTTGCCGTCTTTTACTCCGTCCTTTCCAAACGGGCACAGGCAAAGGGCAGGCGCACGCCCCTGTTCCGTTCCGTCGCCGGCACTTTCGGCGCGGCGCTCGCGCTCATGGCGGCGCTCGGCGCCCTTGCGGCGCTCTCCTCCGTCATCATGAACGCGCCCCGCCCGCCCCTGCACGCCTCCCTGCTCTCCTTGGCGCACTATCTGCTCGGCAGTCTGCTCTTCTGCGCCACGGGGTATTTTGCCGCGCGCTCGCACGAGGAACGCTTCCGCATCCGCAGCTTTAAAAATACGGAGAGCGCGGAACGGTTCGCGCTCGTAAAGAAGAACAGATCGATGTACACCGTCGTCGGCAATCTTTCCCGCGATACGACGGACTACCGCGGCGTCTTTCTGCGGGCAAAGGCAAGTTACTATACCGTGCGGATCGCCTATCTCGCCCTCTATGCGGGGTACATCGTCTTTTCCTGTATCACCTTTTGGGAACTGAGCGGCTGGGGGCAGGCGATCGCCTTTTTCCTCTGTTCGTCCTTCCTCTTCACGACCGCCGTCTATATCTATGAATATTTTCTCTTCCGCAAAAGGACGGTCAACCAGCGGCTGCGCAAGCTGAAGATCGCCAAGACGACCGCGCGCAGCTACTCGCTGCTGCTCATCCTCGCCGCCATGTATTTTGCGGACTTTCATTACAGCAGCCTGTCCGTCGTCCTCTCCGTGGGGATGCTCCTCTTTAACCTCTGTCTTCTCTTTTACAATCTGTTCGGCAAACCGCGCCGCTACCCGCCCGTCAAAAAGAAAAATAAAGAGGAAGGCGCGTGCGCGGAAAAAGAAAGCGGCAAGGAATAGAAAAGGGGGCAGGACGGCATCTCCCGTCCTGCCCCGGTTTATCATAAGCGGAAAGTTTCTTTCCCGTTTATACGCTTTACACCACGCCCTGCGCCATCATCGCGTCGGCGACCTTTTCAAATCCCGCGATATTCGCACCCACGACATAGTTGCCCGCATAGCCGTACTTCTTCGCCGCGGCGTCGATATTCTTGAAGATGTTCGCCATGATGCCCTGCAACTTGGCGTCCACCTCTTCGAACGACCAGAACAGCCTGCCGCTCGACTGCGCCATCTCGAGCGCGGAAGTCGCCACGCCGCCCGCATTCGCCGCCTTGCCGGGGAGGAACACGACGCCGTTTTCGAGGAATACTTCGGTGCCCGCCAGCGTCGTGGGCATGTTTGCGCCCTCGCCGACCAGCCGCACGCCGTTTTTGACCAAGATCTTTGCCGACTCTTCGTCCAATTCGTTCTGCGTCGCGCAGGGAAGCGCCACGTCGCAGCGCACCGTCCAGACGCCCCTGCATCCCTCATGATATTCCGCCCCCGCGACGCGCGCCGCATATTCCTTGATGCGCCCGCGCTCGACCTCTTTGATCTGCTTGACCACCGCCAGGTCTATGCCGTTTTTATCGTACACGTAGCCGTTGGAATCGCTCATGGTGACGACCTTTGCGCCCAGTTGCTGCGCCTTTTGGCAGGCGTAGATGGCGACGTTGCCGGAACCGCTGACGGCGACCGTCTTGCCGCGCAGGCTGTCCCCCCTGCTCTTGAGCGCCTCTTCCGTGATATAGACGAGGCCGTACCCCGTCGCCTCCGTGCGCACGAGCGAGCCGCCGTACGAAAGCCCCCTGCCCGTCAATACGCCGACATGCTCGTCGCGTATCCTCTTATACTGCCCGAACAGGAAGCCGATCTCCCTGCCGCCGACGCCGATATCGCCCGCAGGCACGTCGGTATCCGCGCCGATATGGCGGTACAGCTCGGTCATGAAGCTCTGACAGAACCGCATGATCTCGTTATCGCTCTTGCCCTTGGGGTCGAAATCCGATCCGCCCTTGCCGCCGCCGATGGGAAGGCCGGTCAGGCTGTTTTTGAAGATCTGTTCGAAGCCGAGGAATTTGATGATGGAAAGATTGACCGAGGGGTGGAAGCGGAGCCCTCCTTTATACGGCCCGATGGCGCTGTTGAACTGCACCCTGTACCCTTTGTTGACCTGTACGCGGCCTTCGTCGTCCACCCAGGGGACGCGGAACAGGATGGCGCGTTCCGGCTCGACCAGCCTCTCCAAAAGGCCGGCGGCCTCATACTGCGGGTTGGCATCGATGGCGGGCTTGAGGCTGTTGAGCACCTCCGTCACCGCCTGATGAAATTCCGGTTCGCCCGGGTTTTGCGCCTTGACGCGCTCGAGAACTTTCTCAACGTAAGACATATGGCATACTCTCCTTTTTTTGATTCGGATGCCCCTATTGTACCAAAAATATCGGCGGAAAGCAAACGATACGTCTCCCTCCCGCCATTCATAAATCTTATGTTTTACATAACGGCTTGTTATAAAGCGCTCCGCCCCCCGCGGGAAAAGCGCTCCCGTTCGGCGACGTTGAGCCCGCCGAGACGGGAAAGCGCCGCGATCATCTCGTCGAGAGAAGGTTCGGCGGGCGATACGCCCCGCGCTTTTGCGGAAAACGGCGGCGCTTTATGCGCTTCCCCGCACGCTTCGGCGTCGCGGCGCACCGCCGCGCGCTTCACTTGCAGCGGGGGCAGCGCACAGCCCCACACCCTCCGGATATCGATAAAAAGTTCTTTCATAGCTTTCTGCCTCCCTGTTTGCGCCCTCATTATAGCGCAAAATACTTGACATATATTGTCATATTTACTAAAATATTTTTATAAACTTCGGCAAAAATTTTGGAAAGGCAAAAAATGAAATTTCAATGCATGTTGAAAATCTTATTTACCCTTCTGCGCAGGCGGAAAACGAGCGCGGCTGCGCTGGCGGCGGCGTGCGACGTATCCGAACGGAGCATCCACCGCTATTTGGAAGAACTGATCGTCGCCGGCGTCCCGGTAGATATCATACGCGGCAGAAACGGCGGAATATTCCTGCCGGACACCTATCGCCTCCCCGAAAACTTTTTCAGCAAGGACGAATATGCGGCGGCCGTCAACGCGTTGGGCGCCCTGTACGAGCAGCTGCGGGACGAGACGGTGGGCAGCGCCCTCGACAAACTCCTGTCCCAACAAAAAGCGGACAGCCGCAACCTGACCTTGTCCGGACACATTCTCGTCGACAGCGGCACATGGGGAGACGCCTATGACTTTTCGGACAAGCTGCGCATCTTAGAGGAGGCGATCGAACAATGCGGCTGCCTCGATATCCTCTACATCGACCGCAACGGCAGCGAAAGCAGGCGCACGGTCGAAGCGCACCTGCTCATCTATAAACAAAACATCTGGTATCTGTACGCATGGTGCAGAAAGCGCGGCGACTTCCGCCTTTTCCGCGTGGGCAGGATGCGCAGCGCGCGCCGGACGGGAGAGAGCTTTTGCCGCCGCGAGATCGACCGCGCCCATCTGCCCCTCCAATTCAATTTTACGGACACGGAACTGATCGACGTTCGGCTTTCCGTACAAAAAAAAGCCCTCCCCGACGTGGAGGAGTGGCTGGGCATCGACAATATCCGTGTGGAAAAAGAGAACCTTTTCGCCGAAGCGACGCTGCCCGGCGGCGAAGTGCTCCTTTCCAAGCTGCTCTCCTTCGGAGACGGCGTCAAAGTGCTCGCCCCCGCCTCTCTCGCCGAAGAGGTGCTGAGGCGCGCGCAACGGGCGGCGGCACAGTATCGCTGACCCTGCGCGCTCCTGCCCCCCTTGACAAAAACGCTCCGTCCGAGGACGGAAAAGGAGTTTATTATGGAAAAAACATTCTCCGTATCGATCATCGGCTGCGGTTCGCGCGGCTGCGACGTCTACGGAAACCTGTTTCATGCGCAAAAGGACAAATTCCGCATCGCCGCGCTGTGCGACGTGCGCAAAGAACAGACGGAACGCTTCGGAAAACGCTACGGCACGGACGAACTCTTTACGGACGAACGGGAATTTTTCCGCAAAAGGCGCAGCGACGCGCTCGTCATCGCCACGCAGGATCAGGATCACGTCCGCATGTGCCTGCGCGCATTGGAATTGGGATACACCGTACTGCTGGAAAAGCCCGTTACCCCCGACAAAGCGGAACTGAAAGCGCTGCTCGCCGCGGCGGAAAAATGCGGCGGCAAGGTGCTCGTCTGTCACGTCCTGCGCTATGCGCCCGCCTTCACGGAAGCCAAGCGCATCCTGCGCAGCGGCGCGATCGGCAGGCTCATCCTCATCGAAGCGGAAGAGCATGTCGGCTTCTGGCATCAGGCGCACAGCTTTGTGCGCGGCAATTGGCGCAATGAGGAGACGACGTCCCCCATGATCCTCGCCAAATGCTGCCACGACCTCGACCTGCTGCAATACTATGCGGACGCCCCCGCGGAAAAAGTATATTCCGCGGGCGGGCTCGCCTTCTTCAACAAAGCAAATCATCCCGCGGACGCAGCGGAACGCTGCGCGGACTGCAAATACCTGCACACCTGCCCCTATAGCGCGGAATATTGCTATATCACGCGGTGGAAAGAATGCGGGCAGCCGCAGGACGGATGGCCCTTCAACGTCGTCGCCCCCGCGCCCAATTCCGAAGGACAGCTGCGCAAAGCCTATGAAGAGGGGCCCTACGGCAGGTGCGTGTTCTGCTGCGACAACGACGTCGTCGACCATCAGGCAGTCTCCGTCACCTTCACGAACGGCGTACAGGCGCAGCTTACCATGACGGCGTTCACTGCCGACACGGGAAGGCGGATCTGCTTCCACGGCACGAAAGGCACCCTCAAGCTCGACGAGCCGTCCGACAGCCTTCTGCTGGAAAAATACGGACAGGCAGCGGAACGCTTCTCGCTCTCCGAGCTCGCTGCCTCGTCAAAGAAAGACGGCTTCGGGCACGGCGGCGGCGATCTCGGCATCGTCGAAGCCTTTTACGGCCTGCTCTGCGGCACGGCGCCGGAAGAGACGTCGCTGCGCCGCTCCGCGGAGAGCCACTTCCTCTGTTACGCGGCGGAAAAATCGCGCAAAAGCGGCGCCGCGATCGACATGAAAAACGAACGCTAAAACAAGCGTGAGGGCGGGGCGCACATCGGTGCGCCCCGCCCTCTATCTGTCTCTATTTGTTTTTTTGTTTTATTCGTTCTTCATGCCGCAAAGCAGGCGGGGCACCCCGTCATACGCGCCCCCTTCGGCGACCACCTTATAAAAGCGGATACCGCCCGCAAGGTTGGAACAACAAAATCCGTTGGCTGAGAGCATGCGACAGGCAATATAACTGCGCAGCCCGCTGTAACAGTTGACATAGATCGTCTTTGTCTTGTCCAACTCCCCCATCCTGCCGCGCAATTCGTCCACGGGGATATTGACCGCGCCCGCAAGGTGTGCGGCCTCGTATTCTCCCCGCGTCTGCACGTCCAAAAAGAGGGCGTCTCTGTCGGCGGAGAGCTTTTCCACATCCCGCCAAGTATGCTGACGGACGGTGCCGTCCAAAATATTGCCGATCACATACCCCGCCATATTGACGGGATCTTTGGCAGAAGAGTACGGGGGCGCATAGCACAGATCGAGTTCGGTCAGATCCTGTGCGGTCATCCCCGCCCGCACCGCCGCCGCCAGCACGTCGATCCGTTTGTCCGTACCGCCGAATCCCACAGCCTGTGCGCCGAGGATCTTGCCGTCCGCGCGGTCGAAAACCACCTTCAGCGTCATATTCTTTGCGCCGGGATAATACGTCGCGTGATCGGGGGAGAAGAGCAGCGCGCTCTCCGCGGCATAGCCTGTCTCCCGCGCGGCGCGTTCGGTCAGCCCCGTGCAAGCCGCCGTCAGGTCGAAGAGCTTCAACACCGAAGACGCCTGCGCACCGCGGTAAAGGCTCGGTTTGCCCGCGATGTTATCCGCCGCGATCCTGCCCTGTTTATTGGCAGGCCCCGCCAACGGCACGAGCGCGTCCCTGCCCGTGACGCTGTTTTTTACCTGCACGGCATCTCCCACGGCATAAATATCGGGATCGGAGGTGCGCATATGCCCGTCCACGAGCACGGCGCCCCTGATGCCGAGCGAAAGCCCCGCCCGCGCCGCCAGATCCGTTTCGGGCGCGACGCCCACGGCGAGGAGGGCAAGATCGGCACAGACGCTCCCCTTCCCCTCGATCTCGGCGACGACGCCTTCGGCGGCTCCTTTGAGGGAAGTGACCTTGCTCGAAAGGCGAAGATCGACCCCCTTTTCCCGCAGCTTTGCGTGCAGGATGCACGCCATGTCGTAATCGAAGGGGAGCATGACCTGATCTTCGAGCTGGACGAGGGTGACGCGAATGCCGCGCCCGACGAGATTTTCCGCCGCCTCGATGCCGATAAACCCGCCGCCCACGACGAGCGCGCTCTCAGGCGCTTTTTCGGCGATAAAATCATCGATGGCGAAGGTGTCTTCCACCGTACGCAGCGTAAAGATGCGCGCGTCTTTCGCCGCGAAAGGAGGATAGATCGCCTTTGCCCCCGGCGCATAGATCAGCTTGTCGTACGGCTCCGTGTATTCCGACCCGTCCGCCAGGCGGCGCACGCGCACCATCCTTTGCGCGGGCAGGATCTCCGTCGCCTCGTTATGCACGCGCACGTCCACGTTAAAACGGCGCCTGAAGCTCTCCGGCGTCTGCAAGAGCAGCTTCGCCCTCTCTTTGATCGTCCCGCCGATATAATACGGCAGGCCGCAGTTTGCGTACGAGACATAGCCGCCCCGCTCGAGGACGACGATCTCCGCCTTTTCGTCCAATCTTCTCAAACGCGCGGCGGCAGTCGCGCCGCCCGCGACGCCGCCGATGATGACAACTTTCATTCCGTTTTCTCCGCCGGCGTCAATTTCCCTTGCAGCCGTCATGGCCGCAGCCGTGCTCGCCGCAGTGATCATGGTGCCCGTGATGGGTGCAGTTCGCCTCGCCCGAAGAGACGAGCGTGCCCGCCAGCAAAGCCGACACCGCCTCGTCCGCGCTGCCGGAAATGCCCGCGTAGACGCGGATGCCCGCCTCGGCAAGCGCCGCGACCGCACCGCCGCCGATGCCGCCGCAAAGGAGAACGCCTACCCCCTGCGCACGCAGGAAGCCCGCCAATGCGCCGTGCCCCGCGCCGCCGGAAGAGAGGACTTCGCTGCAAACGATCTTATCCCCCTCCGTCTCATAGATCTTAAAAAACTCGGTATGCCCGAAATGCTGAAAGATTTCGCCGTTTTGGTACGTCGCCGCGATCTTCATGTTCCACCTCTCCCGTTTTTTTATTATTGTATACCCGCCCGCGAAAAAAGTCAATCGAAGAAAAAACGTGATACCCCGCCAAAAACTTTTCCCGATAACGAAAAAAGCCCGCGGAGGGCTTTTTGTCAGGATCCCGTTTCCCTGTGTTCGGCGGCGCCGCCGCCCGTATACAGGGTAAACTCCCGCTCGAGGTCAAAATCGTCCGCGCTGTCGAACGCCGCCAGCTTGGAAACGGATACTTCGTATGCGGTCATCGTCTTGACTTCGTACTCGGAGAGCTTTTTTTGATACTCTCGGCTTTGGATGCGCCCGGAGAGGGCGATCTTATCCCCCACCTGCAGGTTTTTGACAAAGCGGGCGTTCCTGCCCCAGGCAATGCAGGGGATATAGTCCGACTTGTTGTACGCGCGGTTGACGGCGACCAAAAGGTCGGCGATCTCGCGGTTGAAAGGCGTGGTGCGATAGACGGGCGGCTTACAGATATACCCGCTGAGCACGATGCTGTTCGGGTTGCGCGCGGGCGACGCATCGGCAAGTTCGCGCACGAACACGGTCAGCATCAGCCGCGACTTTCCGTTTTCGATCTTGTTGTACGAACGGAATTGCCCGAACGCGCAAAGGCAGGCGCCGACTTTCAGATCTCCGTCGGCGATCAGCCGCTCGGAGACGGTCACCGGCAAAATGTCCGCCTGTCCCGAAAGGCGCATCACCTTGACTTTCAATTCGTAAAAGCCCTCGCCGTACACCTCGTGAGAGAAGTTTGCTTCGCTCACGACCTCGCCCATGATAAACACCTTGTTGTTTTTCTCCGTATTGTTCACAGGATCCCTCCTCCGAAATGTATTTCTATCAACCATGCGGTCATTGCGCGGCGTGCTGTCTGCCGGCTGCGTCGACCGTATAATTTCCCCGATAGATGAGTTCGCCGACGGGGACGAACTCGTACCCCCTGTTCTTCAGAGTATCTAAAATGACGGGCAGCGCCTCATCCGTATGCATGCCGTTGTTGTGACAGAGGATGATGCTGCCGTTTTGTACGCGGTTGATCACGCGCATCGCAATATCGCTCGCAGAAAGATCTTTCCAATCCAGGCTGTCTACGTCCCATTGGATAGTATACAACCCCATGCGTTTTGCCGTCTCCACGAGCAGGTCGTCATAGTCTCCGTACGGCGGGCGGAACAGCTCCGTTTTTTTGCCCGTGATCGCCTCGATCGCCTGTGCGGACGAGGAAAGTTCCCGCTCGATCTCCCCTTCTCCCTGTTTCGACATATATGAATGCGTGGCGCCGTGCGTGCCGATCTCGTGCCCCGCCTCGTCTATCTTTTTGACATACTCGGGATATTTTTCCGTCCAAAATTCGACCATGAAAAATGTGGCGCGCACATTTTCCCGCGCGAGCGCGTCCAAAATGGCGTCCGTATGTTCAGTCCCCCATGCGCAGTCGAAGGTGACGGCGACCTTTTTTTGTTCCGTCTCCACCGAATAGACGGGAAGTTTGCGCACCGTACCGCCCGTAAAAACGACATACGCCCCCGTCGCCGAGAGCAGCAGAGACAGCACAAGGACAGCCGCTGCCGCCGTCAAAATAAACAGCGCCGCCTTTTTTTTGAGAAGGATGATCTTCACTTTCCGCTCCTCATTTTACTAAAAATACGCCGTCGAAAGGGGATCGTTTTTGCCGAAAAAACAGTTCTTTTATCAAAAACGTCTCCCATGCCGGCCCACCTATATATATTGAAAAAAGCCGCGCAATATGCGCGGCATAAAAAAAACCGTTCCCCCGGCATCCCGGAGGAACGGCTGAACGACGCACGGTCATTCGGACAGATATTTCATGGACAGGATCTTCTCCGCTTTGCACCCCTTTTTCAGTTTGATGTTCTTGCCCTTGGTGGTGCGGTCTTCGATGGTGATATCCTCTTCGGTGTCCGCCGTGACGAGGGAACCATCGTCCATCTGCACGGCGAGCTTATACGGAACGGTGACATAATCGGCAAAGGAGACCTTGCGCCCCTTGCCGAGGTCGACGATCTTGACGCCCTTGCGGTAGCGCGCCATCGGGTCGATCTGCGAGGCGATGACCTTTTTATAGGTATTGCCGTCGGTGGCGACGATGATCTCCCCCTCTCCGTCGATCTGCCCCGCAAAGACGACCTTGTCCCCTTCGGAAAGAGCGATGCCGCGCACGCCCGCGGACACCCTGCCCTGCGTCGGGATATCGTTTTTGTAGGCGTTGAGGCACATGCCCTGTTCCGTGACGAAAAACAGGGTCGTCGTGGGTTCCGGATCGTCCGTCTCGATGCCGATCAACTCGTCCCCTTCGTTGACTTTGCATGCCTGGAAGGCATATTTTAAGATGTTGTATTCCTTCCAGTCGCTCTTTTTGACATAGCCGAGGCGGGAATAAAAGAGCAAACTGCCCTTGGGCATCTTCTCCCCCACCTCGTAAAAGGCGATGGGCCTTTCCCCGTCCTGCGCGTCGGGGCAGAGCTTCCGATACGGGACGCCCTTGTCTTTGAGTTTTCCGACGACGGCGTCCTCGAAGTCGATCTTGTAGCAATTGCCCAGGTTGGTGAAGGAATAGACGGTCTTGTCCGTGCTCGTCTTTAAGACGAGCGTGAACACGTCGGCAAGGGTCGACTTTTCGCCGAGCGATTTGTCCGAAAGGTTGTAGTTCTTTTCGGAGACGATCTTGACCTCGTCCGCCGCCGTATACAGCAGCACGCATTTTTCCACGGGGCGCACGTCGTCGAATTTTTCCACCTTGATATCGGCGACGTCGAACACGAGCGCGCTCCTTCGTTCGCTCTTATACTGCTTTTTGAGCTCTTTCAATTCCTCCTTGACGACGTCCATCTGTAATTTTTTGCTCTCCACGATGGCGGTGAGGCGGGCGATCAGCTTTTTCAGTTCCTCCAATTCTTGTTCGAGTTTATAGATCTCCAGCTTGGTCAGGCGCGCAAGGCGCAGATCGAGGATCGCCTGTGCCTGCTTTTCGGAGAGGTCAAACCGCTCGCGCAGGCGCTGCCTTGCGACGGGAACACTCTCGCTCGTCTTGATGATCCGGATGACCTCGTCGATGTTGCGCACGGCGATGATCAACCCTTCGAGGATGTGGCAGCGCTCTTTTGCCTGCGCGAGATCGAATTTCGTGCGGCGCAGCACCACCTCCCGCTGATAGATGACGTAATATTTGATGATCTCCAGCAGCCCCATCTGCCGCGGTTTGCCGTCGGCGATGGCGACCATATTGATGCCGAAGGTACATTCGAGATCGGTCAGCTTGTACAGCGCGGCGAGGATCTTGTCCGCATCGGCGTCCTTTTTGACCTTGATGACGGCGCGCATGCCGTTGCGGTCGGATTCGTCCGTGATCTCGGAGATCCCGCCGAGCAGATCTTTTTTCTCCTCCCGCAGATCGGCGATCTTGGTCAAAAGCCTTGCCTTGTTGACCTGATACGGAAGTTCCGTGATGACGATCAGCCTCTTGTCGTTGTCCCCCTCCTCGATGCTGACCTTGGCGCGCATGGTGATCTTGCCGCGGCCCGTATCGTACGCCTGCACCAGTTCGCCCGCAATGATATATCCCCCCGTGGGGAAGTCGGGCGCCTTGATGTATTTCATCATCTCGAAGAGTTTGATCTTCGGATTGTCGATATAGGCAACGACGCCGTCGATGACCTCTCCGAGATTATGGGGCGGGATGTTGGTCGCCAGCCCCACCGCGATCCCCGACGCGCCGTTGACGAGCAGGTTCGGAAATCTTCCCGGCAGCGTCTCCGGCTCTTTCAAACTGTCGTCGAAGTTGAGGGTAAAACGCACCGTGTCCTTTTCGATGTCGCGCAGCAGTTCGAGCGCGAGCGGCTCAAGACGGGCCTCGGTATAGCGCATCGCCGCGGCGGGGTCGCCGTCCACGGAACCGAAATTGCCGTGCCCGTTGACGAGGGTCATGCGCATATTGAAGTCCTGCGCCATCCGCACCATCGCGTCATATACGGACGAATCGCCGTGCGGATGGTATTTGCCCATACATTCGCCCACGATACGCGCGCTCTTTTTATGCGGCTTGTCGGGCGTCAGCCCCATGTCGTACATCGTATACAAGATGCGGCGCTGCACGGGCTTTAAGCCGTCCTCCACGCGGGGGAGCGCCCTATCGAGGATGACGTACTCCGCATATGGGAGCATAGAGCCGGGCAGCACTTCTTCGAGCGGGGTCAAAAAGACCTGCCCCGACTGCTCCGCCGCAACGGGAAGATCGTTTTCTCTTTTGTCCTTGCGCTTTGCCAAAATACCGTCCTCCCGTTAAATATTGACCCTGTCGATGAAAGAATCGACTTTGTTGAAGTTCGCGTTGCGGGCGAGAAATTCCTTGCGCGCCTCCACCCTGTCGCCCATGAGCGCCGTCACCATCTGCTCCGCTTCGGCCGCGTCCTCGATGTTGACCCGGATAAGATTGCGCCGTGCGGGATCCATCGTCGTCTCCCAAAGCTGTTCGGCACTCATCTCGCCGAGCCCCTTATAGCGCTGGATCTGATACCCCTTGCCGACGGCTTCGATCTTTTTCTGCAATTCCTCGTCGTCGTAGGCGTATTCCGTGACGTCCTTTTTGTATACTTTATAGAGCGGAGGCATGCCGATGTATACGTTGCCGTTGTTGATGAGTTCGCGCATGTAGCGGAAGAAAAAGGTCAGCAGGATGCAGCGGATATGCATGCCGTCCTGGTCGGCATCCGAAAGGATGATGACCTTATGGTATTTGAGCTCTTCCATGTCGAAATCCGAACCGTACCCCGCGCCGAGGGCGGAGATGATGGTGCGGATCTCCTCGTTGGCGAGCACCTGATCGATGCGCTTTTTTTCCACGTTCAGCGGCTTTCCGCGCAGAGGCAGGATCGCCTGCGTCTGGCGGATGCGCGCCTGCTTGGCGGTGCCGCCCGCGGAATCTCCCTCCACGATAAACAATTCGTTCAATTCCGGCTTTTTGCCCGTGCAGGCGGCAAGTTTGCCGACGAGGGTCAGATTATCGATGGAGTTTTTGGCGCGCGCGACCTCCTTTGCCTGCCGCGCCGCGATGCGCACCCGCGCCGCCGCCTGCGCCTTTTTGACGATCTCGTCAAAGGTGTCCTTGTTCTTCTTTTCCTTGAACAATTCGCCGAGTCCCTCGACGGTCGCCGTCTCGACGGGCTGTTTCGCCTCGGGATTGCCCAGTTTCGTCTTGGTCTGCCCCTCGAACTGCACGTTCTTCATCTTGATGGAGAGGATCGCCGTCAGCCCTTCGCGAAAATCGTCCCCCATGAGGTTGGCGTCCTTTTCTTTGAGGGCGCCCGTCGTGCGGGCGATATCGTTGAGGCACTTGGTCAACCCCGAACGGAAGCCCGTTTCATGAAAACCGCCCTCGGGCGTGGGGATATTGTTGACAAAAGAAAAGAGGCTTTCGGTAAAATCGGTCGTATGTTGGATGACGAACTCAATGAGGATGCCGTCCTTTTCCGTCTTATATTCGAGCGGGTCGTCGTAGAGCACCGTCTTGCCTTCGTTGAGATAGACGGCGAAATCTTTCAGTCCCCCGTCAAATTTATAATTGACGACGATCGGCTTCTTGTCCTCCGGCACCCGCTCGTCGACGAGGTTAATCTCCAATCCCTTGTTGAGGAATGCCAGCTCTTTGAGCCGTTTGGAAACGGCGTCGAAGTTAAAGACGACGGTATCGAACACGGACGCGTCCGGCTTGAAGCGGATAAAGGAACCGCGCTTATCCGTCTTTTCCTTCGTATCCGTGAGGTGTTCGTTCGGCACGCCCGACATGTATTTTCCGCTTTTCTCGTCATAGTACGAATGAAAGGACATCCTGAACACGGTGCCGCGGTACACTTCCACCTGCAGCCATTCGGAAAGGGCGTTCGTGACGGAAGCGCCCACGCCGTGCAATCCGCCCGAAAAAGAGTAGTTATGTTCGTCAAACTTGCCGCCCGCATGCAGCTGGGTAAAGACGACTTCCACGCCCGAAACGCCCGTCTTGGGATGGATATCGGTGGGGATGCCGCGGCCGTTATCCTCGACGGACGCGCTGCCGTCTTTATAGAGCCGCACTTCGATGCGGTTCGCATAGCCGTTCGCCGCCTCGTCGATGGCGTTGTCTACGATCTCCCAAAGGATATGATGCAATCCCTTGACGCCCGTCGAGCCGATATACATGCCCGGGCGCAGGCGCACCGCATCCAAACCTTCAAGGATCTTTATATCCTCGGCGCTGTATTTTTGGTTAGCCATTTTTTCCTCCGCGCTTTCATCGCATGGGGCATATATACAGCCCCATTATATTTTCCATTATACCATATCTTGCGCTTTTTTTCAAATGAAATCGCCCGAAAAACACAATTTTTGCAAAACACTGCCGCACGGCAGAGTGCCGTGCGGCATACAAAAAACTTTCCGTGATCCGTTTTGCCCAACAGATAATCGGCGGAAACATCCAAAACGTCCGCTGTTTTAATGCGCATATCGAACCCGCACTCCCGCCGCCCGAGTTCCCAACGGGCAGCGCGGCAACAGGTCTATTTTTTCCTGACCGGGATCCGCCCGACAAATCCCGCGATCGCCGCGAGCCCTTCCTCCCGGTGCTCCGCTTCATTCAAAAATTCATGCCGCGCCCCTTCGATGAGGCGCACGGTCACATCGCGCACGCCGATCCCTTTATAATATTCCGCCAAGCGCTCTACGCCCTTTCCCATATCCCCCACGGGATCCTCTCTGCCCGAGATGAGCAGGAGCGGCAGATCGGCGGGTGCGCTTTCTCCCCTTTTATACAGCCCCGACAGCCCCTTGAAAAAGGAGGAGAAAAAATTGTTGCTGCACACAAATTCGCAATACGGGTCGGCGTGATAACGCGCGTTGTTCTCCGCGTCGCAGCTGAGCCATTCTCCGTCCGGAAACTTTTTGGCATAACCGCCGAATACCGTCCCGTTGACAAATTTGGCGGGCGCGTCTTTCCCTTTCAAAGCGCCGCCCAGCCCCGCGAACGCTTTTCCGGCGGCGACCGCCGCGGCGTTCTGCCTGGAACTGCCCGCGATGACAGCGCCGTCCAAAAAACGGGCGTATCTGCGCACGAACGCCTGCGTCAAAAAGGAACCGTAGGAAAACCCGAAGAGCACATATTTGAGCCCCGCGTATCTTTCGCCGTAAAATTTTGCGATACCCGCCATGTCCTTGACGGTATCGGCGAACATATCCCCTTCCGCATACCCGAGGGTGCCCTCGTCCGTCTCGCCGTGGCCGCGGTGGTCGTCCCCCACAACGATATAGCCGAGCGCGTTCATATAGGCGGCAAACTTTTCGTATCTCCCCGTGTATTCGTTCATGCCGTGCGCAAGTTGGATCACGCCGACGGGATCTTCCACCTTCGTCCATTCGCGGACGTAGATCTGCTTTCCGTCAAAAGAAGTAAAGAGCATCTCCGTTCTCCCTTTTCTCTTTATTGTACCCTATTTTTGTTTTTTTGTAAAGCCCTGCGCAAAATAAATCGCAAGGTTAATGAATTTCGTCTCCGTTCCATATACTAATGACAGAGCAAAATACAGGAGAACGATATGAAAAATTTAGTGCTCACGGGCGGCGGAAGCGCGGGGCATGCGGTGCCGAACGCGGCGCTCATCCCCGCCCTTCGCGCAAAATACAATCTCTTTTACATGGGCACGGACGGGATCGAAAAGCGCATCATCGCCCCGTACGGCATCCCGTATTGCGCGATCAGCTGCACCAAACTCGTGCGGGGCTTCGCCCTTTCCAACTTTGCCATCCCCTTCCGCTTTTTGAAAAGCGTAAAGGAGGCGGAACGCGCGCTTGCCGCCGTGCGCGCGGACGGCGTCTTTTCCAAGGGCGGGTACGCAGCACTGCCGGCCGTCGTCGCGGCGGCGCGGCTGCATATCCCCGTGCTCTCGCACGAGAGCGACCTGTCCCCGGGGCTCGCCAACCGCATCGCGGCAAAGCGATGCCTCTCGGTACTGACGAGCTTTCCGAAAACGGCAAAAAAATTCCGCCGCGGGAAATACACCGGCGCGCCCCTGCGGGAAGAACTTTTTTCCGCAGACAAAGACGCCGCCCGCAAAAAATACGGCTTTTCAGGCAAAAAACCCGTCCTTTTGGCGCTCGGCGGGGGCAGCGGCAGCCGGACGGTCAACGGGGCGCTGCGCGGCGCCCTCTTCCCCCTCCTGGACACGTTCGACATCCTGCACATATGCGGACAGGGAAACGTGACGGAGAGCAACGCATGCGGCTATCGGCAAAGGGAATTCGAGGCGGACATGGCGTCCGCCTACGCGGCGGCGGACTGCGCGCTCTCCCGCGCGGGCGCGGGCGCGGCTTTCGAATTGATCGCACTCAAAATACCGACGCTGTTCGTCCCCCTCGAGAACCGCCGCACGCGGGGCGACCAGGCAGAAAACGCCGCTTACTTTGCCGAACGGGGGCTTGCCGCCGTGCTGCGCGAACGGGAACTGACGCCCGCCTCGCTGCGATCGGCGCTTCTTAAACTGAAAGAGGACGGCAGCATCCCCGCCGCCCTTGCCGACTGCACTCTCCGCCCCGGAAACGAAGCCATCCTCGCCGCCATCGACGAAATGATGCGATGACAAAAAAGCCCCCTCCGGCGGGAGGGGGCGTCATCCTCAAAGTCAATCGTTCACAAAACCCAGCGTGGCGAGGAATTTTTTGCAGAGGGGCAGCCACGAACGGGTATAAGCGAGCGCAGGAGCGAGCGGACGGTTGCCGTCCACTTCTTCGCTGCAAACGGTCATGCCGTGCCAGCCGTCGCGGAAAAGATGCAGTTCCGCGGGAACGCCCGCCGCCGTCAATGCCTGATACAGGCGCACGGAATTTTCCACGCGCACGCAGTCGTCCGGCGTGTTCGCCCAAATAAAGGAAGGCTTGCAGGACGGGCGCACCTTTTTATCGATGGAATAGTCGTCCGGAAGCGCTTTTGTGCCGCAAAAATTGACAAACGACCCGCCGTGATAGATCTTCGGGTCGGAAGACACGACCGCATACGAATAGACGGAGGCGTCGGGGCGGACAGATACGCATTCCTCTCCGAACAATTCTCTGACGGCGGGGTCGTCCCACAGCACGCTGATGCAGCCGAGCAGGTGCCCGCCCGCGGAGAAACCGATGGCGGCGACCTTGTCGGGCAAGAGCAAGAGACGCTCCGCGTTTTTGCGGATATACATCATCGCCATCGCCGCTTCCTGCACCTGAACGGGGTAGGAAAAACGCGGCGCGACGTCGTAATCGAGCACGAAGCAATCGAACCCCGCCCCGAAAAACGCAAGGGCAACGGGATCGCCCTCCCGTTCGGAAACGAACGAATAGCCGCCGCCGGGGATGACGAGCATGGCGGGATGGCGGGTCGTCCTGTTCATCTCGGCATACTGGCTGTGACGGTAACAGGTGAGCGTGCCCGCAAGGGCGCCGCCGCGCTCTCTGCCGAAATACGAAAACAAATCGATCTTATCTATGATCATCGTATGCTCCTTTTCAGATCTTGCCGATCTGATCGATCTTTTTCAATTCTTCTTCGGTGAACTGCGTGCAGACAGAAAGGTTGTCCTCGATCTGCTCCCTGCGCGACGCGCCGAGGATGACGGAAGAGACCTCCTCCCTGCGCAGCACCCAGGAAAGCGCCATTTGCGCGAGCGTCTGCCCGCGCGCCGCCGCAATGTCGTTGAGGGCGGCGATCTTGGCGCGCTCTTCCTCCGTCAGGACAGACCGCTTCAGGCTGGCGTTGCGGCTCATGCGGCTGTCTTCGGGGATGCCTTTCAGATACTTGTCCGTCAGCAGCCCCTGCGCGAGAGGGCTGTATACCGTGACGCCCACCCCCTTTTCGCGTGCGAAGGCAAAGGTGCCGTCCTCTTCCGCGCGGCGGTCAAAGATGGAATACTGCACCTGATTGAGGATGACAGGCACCTTGCGTTCCTGCAGCAGGTCGAGCATCCTGCCCGCCTGCTCCCCGTAGTTGGAGATGCCGATATACAGCGCCTTGCCGCTGTCCGTGATGCGGCGGAAGGCGTCGCATGTCTCCTCGAGCGGCGTCTTGGGATCGGGACGGTGATGATAATAGATATCCACATAATCCACCCCCAAATTTTTGAGGGAACGGTCTAAGCTGGCGATAAGGTACTTCTTGCCGCCGCCGTCGCCGTAAGGGCCGCGCCACCCGGGAAAGCCCGCTTTCGTGGTGATGACCATTTCATCGCGATGCTCGTGCAGATCGTTTTTGAGGATGCTGCCGAAATTGCGCTCGGCAGCCCCCATCGTCGGGCCGTAATTGTTGGCGAGATCGTACACCGTGATGCCGTTGTCAAAGGCGGCAAAAACCATGTCACGCATATTTTCGTACATGTCCGTGCTGCCGAAATTATGCCAAAACCCGAGAGAAAAAGCGGAAAGGGCCAGCCCGCTCTTACCCGCGCGACGGTACTCCATCCCCTTTTTATAGCGGTCGTCCGCGACGATGTGCTCGCGGTTCCTCTTCAAAAGCGCTTTCATGCGTTCAGCGTCCATATAAGAATTTCTCCTTTCCGAAATCATCTAAGATTTTAGAATAAAAAGGAGAAAAAGTCAACCATCGCGCAGAGGAAAAGATCATTCTTCGCAAAGATTTTTTGCGGGGTGCCGCTTTATTCGTATTCCTCGTAACTGCGCCTTCCGCCCCCCTGCCCCGCGGGCGGCTCTTCGCGGCAGCATCCGCCCTTTTTCCCTCCCGGAGAGGGCGCGTTATGCAGGTCGACGAGCACCACGTCCGTGCCGATCTTGACGATATTTTTCAGGGGGATAAAGAGGTCGTTGTTTTTGAACACGCGGAAGCGCTTGCCCGGCACGACGATGCCGAACACGCGCGCTTCCGGAAAGGAAAAGACGACGTCGCACGTTTTTCCCAAATTTTTTCCGTCCGCCACGTTGACGACAAATTTAGCATGCAGTTCCGAAAAGGAGATCTCCATCGTTCCGCCTCCCGCCCCCGGCGCCTCGCTCGGGGCAACGTTACAGTATATGCGGCGGCGGCAAAAAAGGTGACATTTGCCCTTTTTTCCTCTGTTTTTAGAGAAATTCCAAGCAACTTGGAGAATTTTACGCCGCCGCGGCGTTGCATATTGCTCCGCGATATGGTAAACTTATGGCACCGATCGGAAAAAGGAGAACCCATGACGGAAAATGCCGTAGGCGAATTTCTCGCCGCACTCAGAAAATCGAAAGGATATACCCAACAGGAGGTCGCAGACCACCTCGGCGTCTCCAACAAGACGGTCTCCAGCTGGGAGACGGGCGCGTCCTGCCCGGATATTTCCATGCTGCCCGCCCTCGCCGAATTATACGAAGTTACCTGCGACGAGATCGTGCGCGGAAGGCGGCTGCCCGCCGAAGGGGAAAAGCCGGCCCGCGCCAAACGGGAAAAGGCGCTGACGCGCCTCCTGCAAAAACAAAAAGCAGACCTTGCCACAGTCTGCTGGATCGCGGTCGGACTGGCCGCCTTGGGCGCCATTTTGACCTTTACGGTCGGTTTCGCCGCCCTGGAAAGCCTGATCGGCTTTTTTGTGGGACTCATCGCGATAGCGGCGTCCGTAGTGACGGGCGCGGTCGGCGTCCGCCGCATCCGTTTCGCCGCCGTGGGCGAGATCGCGGGGAACGGCGTGCAAAAATTTGCCCGCTCCCTCGACAAGGCGATGCTTTTGATCGCCTGTGCCGACGCGGCGGCGTTCGGTTTGATCCTGCCCCACGCGACGGCGCCCGTACACACCGGCCTCGACACGGAATGGCTCGGCGGCTGTATCGCCTGCGCCCTTTTGGGAGGGATCGTCTGTCTTTTGATCGGCATCCCCGTCTGCATATACCGCCAAAAAACGGCGCTTGCCTTTCCGCCCGAAGAAGAGAGCGCCGCCCAAAGGGAGGAACGCCTCCGCGCCCTGCAGGCGGTAAAGCTCTCGCAATGGCGCTTTCGGCATATCCTGCTCATGATCGCGCTGCCCTTCGCCATCTTTTCCCTGTCCGCCGCACTGCTGGCGGCGCTGCCGTCCGCCATTTATTATCCGATGTACTCCTACTCCTACACGTCCTTCCACACGACGCTCACCTCCCTGCAAACGCCTTCCGGCCCCTTTGCGTCGGAAAAATACACCCTCCTCGGCGAACAGCCTTTCGAAGGCGAAGAGGATCGATGGGAATCCGTCTTTTTATTCGAAGAATTCCCCGAAACGTACAGGGACGACTACCGCACGGAAGAGACGGCGGAAGGCACGCGGGTGACTGTCTATAAATACCGGGCGGCGGTCGAAAATACAGGAGAACACATCGAATTTTACGCCTACGATCCGGAATTACAGGGCGGCCTCCGCTCGATCTTTGCATTCTATCGCGGCGAGAACGAACCTTGCGAGGTCGTCTTGGAGGTGGCGCCCACCCTACCCGAACAGCGGGAGATGCACGAAAAACAAAACCTTTCCGACGCGCTTTCGTGGGCGGCGCTCGCCGCCTTGGCGGCTGCCCTGCTTTCATTGGGGATCGACATCCCCCTCTACATCAAAAAAGAACGCGCCTTCCGCAAAGATCCGAGCAAAAAGGCGCGGGCGAACAAGGAGGGATGAGACGGCCGGGCGTTGCGCCTCTTTGACGGTCGTCCCCTCCCCTCCGGTTTATGCCGTGCGCACCGACGCGAGGATCTCCCCCAGCGCGGGGTCGCCGTAATCGGCGTTCGTTTCCGCGTCGACGCGGTGCGCCCCGTCCGCCGAAGTGATCCCCTTGCCTTGGATACAGGTGGTGCCGTCCGGCCAGTAGATGCGCGCCGTCGTCAGTTTTACCGCCTCGCCCGTGACACGGTTGGCATACGTCGTCTGCATGATCCCCTTGCCGTAAGTGCGCGCGGGCGCGTCCGCGGCGCCGCCCGCCTTGACGAGATAGATATCCTCGTAACCGACCGTCCCGTAATGGAGCATTGCACCCATCAGCGCCTCCGATGCGGACGCCGTATTGCTGTTGGCGGCGATACAGATCTCGCTGCCGCCGAAATACTCTTCGTATCCGCTTCCCGCGACGCTGTACGATACGCGCCTGTCGCCGTCGCCAGCATACAATATGGGATGCGTCCCTTCGCCCGGCACCAAATAATAGGCGATCCCCAACAGGATGCCGAGATTGCCTCCCCCGTTGTTGCGCAGATCGAGCAAGAGGGTATCGCATCCGTCCTTTTGGAATTGCTCGGCGGCGAGGGCAAATCCCTGCGCGGCGTTGCCCGAAAACTGTACGAGGCGGATATACGCTTCCCCCTCTTCCAATGCGGGCATGCCGCCGCCCACCTCTTCCCACGAGCCGAGAAAGCCGTATTCGCCGAACAGCTGGGCATAGGTATGTTCGCTCGTCGCATACAGCACGAAACTCTCCGTATACGTGGCCGACGTGACGGAAAGGAAGATACAATCCTGCGTATCGTCGGCGGCGGCACGGGAAAGCCGCAAAACACATTCGCTGCCGAGGGGGAGGGATGCGACCCTCTCCGCGAGCGCCGCAGACGTAAATGTATCCGTCATCTGCCCTTCCGTGCCGATGCCCGTCAGGTACATGCCCGCCTCCGCACGGCCGCCGGCGGCGTCCTTCGCGTCGAATACGGGCGAACCGACGGCGACTTTATAGATCTTATTCGTACCGGTAAAAAAGGAGAGCCCCAGCCCGTCGTAAACGCCGCGGTCGGAATTTTGCTGCACGTCATATTCATCCGCGGAATAATAGCAGGAATAGGCGTCGAGCAGTCCTTCCGCACCGCCGATCGCCGCCTGCCAAAAATCTTCGTCGGAGATCTCTTCATAGTAATGTTCCTGCACCTGCTCTTTGAACCAAAGCAGGGAGCGCAGCCCGTCGTCCATCGTCAGCCGGTAGGTAAAAAAACCTCCGACAAAAAAAAGCGCCGCCGCCAGCACGGAAGCGACGCTCACGGACGCAATTTTCAGCGCCTTTGCAGTCTTTTTGTTCATCGGCTTTCTGTCCGTATACAGAGGTGCCTTTGCGCGCATATTTACTCCTTATAACGATCTTTCCTGCCAGGGAAGGGGCAGCAGATCTCTCAGACGGACGGTCTTTTCCCCTTCCAGTTCCACCAAAAACTCCGTCTCCGCGTTCTGCGGGGAGAGAAGAGAAAGAAATTCGCGGCAGCTGCCGCAGGGCGTCCACAGCTTTTTATTCTCCCCGACGCAGACGACGCGGCGGATGACCGTTTCGCCGTCGGTGACCATCGCCGCCGCCGCGCTCCGCTCTGCGCAAAACCCCAGCCCGCAATAGAGGTCGAGGTTCACCCCGCAGTAATACCTGCCGTTCGCCCCTTCCATGACGGCGCTGACCGAACCGCTCGAAAAGCCGCTGCCATGCTCCCGCGGAGCAAGATTTTTGAGTGCCAATTCATACATTTCGCAATACGTCATATATTTTTCCTGCAAACTTATTCTATACGGGCAAGCCCTTCCCGCTTTGCCTGCTCGGCGACCGCCTTTGCCACGGCGGGCGCCACCCGCCTGTCAAAGGGAGACGGAATGACATATTCGCGCGAGGGCGCTTCCACGAGAGATGCCAGCGCTCTTGCCGCCGCCACCTTCATGCCCTCGCTGATGTCCCGCGCGCGCACGTCGAGCGCGCCGCGGAAAACGCCCGGAAAGGCGAGCAGGTTGTTGATCTGGTTGGGAAAATCGCTCCTGCCCGTACCGACGACGTAAGCGCCGCCCGCCGCAGCCTCGTCCGGATAGATCTCCGGTTCGGGGTTTGCCATGGCAAACACGACGGGCTTTTCCGCCATGCTCTCCACCATGGCGCGGGTGAGTTGCTTGGGCGCGGAGACGCCGATGAACACGTCCGCCCCCGCGACCGCGTCGACAAGGGCGCCGCGCAGCCTGCCGCGGTTCGTCCGCTTTGCGATCTCCGCCTGCGCGGAGGTGAGCCAAGGCTCCCCTTCCGCAACGAGCCCCTGCCTGTCCGCCATGACGATGTCCCGCGCCCCGCTTTCAAGGAGCAGCCGGCAGATGGCAATGCCCGCGCTGCCGGCGCCGCAGATGACGATCTTTGCCTCCTCCATCCGCTTGCCGCACACGCCGAGGGCATTGAAGAGCGCCGCCGTCACCACGATCGCCGTGCCGTGCTGATCGTCATGAAAGACGGGGATATCCAGCCTCTCCTTCAGTTTTTTCTCCACGGAGAAACATTTCGGCGCGCAGATATCTTCGAGGTTGATCCCGCCGAAGGTGGGCGCGATCATCTCCACTGCCCTGACGATATCGTCCTCGTCCTGCCCGGAGAGGACGATGGGAACGGAATCGATATCGGCAAATTCTTTGAAGAGCAAACTTTTGCCCTCCATGACGGGCAGCCCCGCCAAACCGCCGATGTTGCCGAGGCCCAGGACGGCGCTTCCGTCCGAAACGACGGCGACGGTATTCCATTTTCGCGTATAGGTATAGGCGGCGGCAGGATCGGCGGCGATCGCCTTGCAGGGCGCGGCGACGCCGGGCGTATAGGCGTTGGAGAGCGCTTGCCTGCCGTCCACCTTGACGAGCGGCTGCACGGCGAGCTTGCCGCGCAGTTTTGCATGCAATGCGAGAGAACTTTCGTAAATATCCATATCGGTCTCCTGTATCAGGTCAATTTGTTGAGCACGGTGATGACGCGGAAGGTGACCGCGTCCGAAAAATTGCGCAAATTCAACCCCATGACCTTTTCGATCTTGTCCAGGCGGTACATGAGGGTATTGCGGTGCATATAGAGGATGCGCGACGTTTCGCTGACGTTCAGATTGTTTTCGAGGAAGGCTTCCGCCGTATTGACCATATCCTCATCCTTCAAAAGTTCCTTTGCGTCCCCTTCGAGCAGGACGGAGAGATATTCGGCGAGTTTGGCTTCGGGCAGGTCTTCGAGCATCTTGACAAGCACGTATTCGCGATAGGTATGTACTTCCCCGCGGGAATTGAAGATGCCGCTCATGCGCAGCGCGGTATTCGCCTGCCGGTAGGACGCAGCGATCTCGTCAAAGTGACGCACGGTGCCCCCCACGCCGATATGCGCCTTTACGCCCACCTCTTCGAGCAAGGAACGGGCGAGAAAAGTAGCAAAATCCGCAGACGACTGATATTCGAAGTCCGCCCCCGTAAACTTGATGAAGGCGCAGTCCTTGCCCGTCACGGCGACCGCCGTGTCTGCTTCTTCCCCCGCATATTGCGTCAAAAAGGAAGTGAGGTCGTTCACCTTGACATCGGAAGAGATGGCAAGCGCAAAGCAGGACAAATCGGGCACGGAATACTTGATGGCATACGTCTGCACGTCGTCGGCGGAACATTCGCCGAGCAGGATGCGGCGCACGAATTCGGAACGGGGCAAGTTGAGCGCCTTGCCCGCCGCGTTTTCGATCGCGTCGGAGAGGAAACAGGCATAATTCTTTTCCACCGTCCCCGTCCCCTTGATGGCACAGGTATACTCCGCGCCGCGGTACATTACCTTGAAAAAAGTCACCCCGCCCCGCTCGTCCTGCACCACGCCCGTAAAGGCGCGCAGTTCAAAAAAAGGGCGCTCCCCCGCAGCGGAAAACAGAAATTTTCCCTCCGGCGAAAAGAGGAACACGTCCACACCCGTCTTTTGATAGACGGTCTGGATGCTTTTCTTCAAATCGGAATACATGCGACCTCCCCCGAGGCTTTTTGCCCCTATATTTTTTCCATTATAGCCCAAAATACAAAAAATATCAATGATTTTTCCGATAAAGGGGAAAATCATGTAAATTTTTGCGCGTTTTACACAATCTGTCGATAAAAACCGCCCTGCCGTGCGCCTGCGCGCAAGACCCATTTACTTGACACAAATGCTTGTATGGTGTACAATGATGGACGTAATCTTCGTCATTGCGGCGCGCCGCCGCGGTGCGGCCGTTCGAGGTGCCTTTCATGAAACGATCGTACAATCCTGCCGACAGACAGAAGATCGCACTGCTCGCCGTTTCCTTCGCGTTCTTTGCGGGCTTTTTTCTCTTCCTGTTCTTCCCCGACGCAGCGGGGGCGAACGCATCCCTCTTTCGACAGATCTCCGACGCCGTGTCCGCGCCGTCGGGCGCGGCCGTTCTCGACGGCGCCTATTATGCTTTTGCCGCCTTTTATCTGCTGCTCGTCGTCATCACCGTCGTCAATATTTTTGTAGAGAAAAAGGCGATATTCGTCCTCTGCTGCATCGAAACGCTTCTCGGCATCGCCCTGCCCGCCTTTCTTCTCTGCGCGCTTGTCGGCACGGGCGCGGATCCGGCGGAGCTTTTTTCCGCGGAAAGCGGCGCCCCTTTTCGCTCCACCCTGCTCATGCCCTGCTTCGCCCTCTTGGCGGCGATCGCGCTGTGCCTGCTGTATCATAAGAAAAAGGGCATCCTGAAAGCGGTGTACGCCCTGATCGCCGCGGGCTGTGCCGCCTTCTTCTTTTCCGACATCCCCTTCCTGCTCCTCGTAGGCGAAGAAGGCAGCGACCTTACGGCGTTCCGCTTCATCCAACTGTTGTGCGGCGCTCCGTCCTATTCCGCCTTGGGCAGATGGGACGCCTTCGTCTGTTACAGCTTTACGGTGCTCGCCTACGCCGCCGCCGTCAACGCGGCGCTCGCCTTTCTATCCCTTGCCGTGCGCCGCATGCGCATCGACTTTATCCGCGCGGCAGCCTTATTCGGCGTTTCTCTGTTCTGCTTCTGTCTGCTGATCGCCGAAGCCGGCGCCGCCCGCTTAGGAGAACTCGGCGGCATGATCGGCTTTTTGGCAGTCTCCGCCGTACAGGTCGCCGTCGCCGCCGTATGCTTCGCCCTGCGGCGCAAAGGGCGCAAAACACAGGGATCCTTTACCGACGCGGCGAGCGTCAACGCCGCCTTCGACGAGGCGTCCGGCATCCTTTACGGCGCTCCCGCGCAAGATCCCTTCGCGTACGAGGGCGCCATCCGCGACGAATCGGCCGCCGCGGAGGCGGAAGATCCCGCCTTCGGCTATGAGGCAAAAAAACGATCCGCGCCCGACGAAAGCGATGCCGCACAGGAATACGCCGACAGCCCCGCGGCGCACGACCCCTTCCTCGACGGGCTTACCCCCGCCGAACGGGCGGAATTCGAACGGCTGTTCATCGTGCGCGTATTCGGAGAGAACAAGCAATTGCCGCCCTACCGCCCCGGCGGGGACAACCGCGAATTTTTCGCCAAGGTGTTTGTGTTCATGGGCAGGTTCCGCAACATCATTTCGGAAAGCCTTTTGGAAAAGATCTATTATTACAGCAACGCCGTGCGTTAAAGCGTTCCTCCCTTCGGGGAGGAATTTTTTTGATCTTTTGCCGAAAAACGCTTGACAAACAATACTATGTAATGTATAGTATAAGGCATAAAACAGTATCGGGAGGGCGTGGCTTGGACATTCAACTCAAAAAAGGGCTTTTGGATGTGTGCGTGCTTTCCGTGCTGCGGGAGGGAGAGTCCTACGGATACAAGATCGTCGCGGACGTGGCGCCCTACATCGAGATCTCCGAATCCACCCTCTATCCCATCCTCAAACGGCTGGAATCATCCGCGATGGTGACGGCGGAAAGCCGCGCCTACAACGGCAGGCTGCGCAAATACTACCGCATCACGGAAAAGGGATTGGAACGCATCCGAGAATTTATCGAGGACGCCAAAGAATTTGCAAAGATCTATCGATTTATCGACAACGGAGGCCGATCATGACATTTACGCAATGGAACAAAAAACTCAAAAAGCGGCTGTCTGCCCTGCCCGCGCAAGAGCGCGGCAAGGTGCTCGCCTATTATGAAGAACTGTACATGGACAAAAGGGACGCGGGCATGACGGAAGCGGACATCCTCGCCGGGTTCAGCTCACCCGAAGAGGCGGCGGCGCGCGCCGCGGAAGGGAGCGAAGCCCCCGCGCCGAAGGGGAATGCGGCGGGCAGGTTCTTTTTTATGCTCGTCCTCTACCTGTTTATCGGCATCCCCGTGATCGCCGCCATCTTTTCCCTCGCCGTGACGGCGGCGGCCCTCTTTCTCTCCGGCTTTGCCGTGCTCGCGGCGGGGATCGCCGATTTTTTCTATTTCCTCATACAGATCTGCCTGTACGGCGCCGGCGGCGCATACATCGCCCACCTCGGCATCGGGCTCGGCTGTGCCGGCGCGGGCGCGCTGCTCGTCCCTCTCTTTCTGTTTTTGACCAAAGCGCTGCTGACCGCCTGCGGAAAACTTCTCCGCGCAACGGGGCGCTACATCCGCGGCAAAAAGGAGACCGTCTGACATGAAAACAAACAAAACGTTTACAAAGATCTTTGCGATCGCAGGCGCGATCTTGCTGACGGCGGGCATTGCGCTGTTCATCGCGGGCATGACCGCGGCGGGCTGGGACTTTGCCGCGCTGAACACCGTGCGCTATATCCAAAAGGAATACGCCCTCGAAAAGGGCGACGCCGTCACGTCGCTGACCGTACACTATGAAAGCGCGGACATCGACGTCGTCTACGACGAAAACGCCGACGCCGTGCTCCTTTCCTATCCCGTCCGCACGGACGCGGACGGAAACGAGAACGCCGAAATCGAGATCGCCTATACCGCGGGCGCCCTCACCGTCGAAGAAAAGCCGAACGGCCCGGCCGATCTCTTTCAATGGAACCTTTCCTCTCCCGTCCTGACGATCACACTGCCCGCGGATACCGCCTGCGCCCTCGACATCGAAGCGGAAAACGGCACTCTCTCCTTAAAGGGCACGCAAATAATCCAAGCGCCTTCCCTTGCCCTGCGCGCGGCAAACGGCGCGCTGCGCCTTGCCCCCGAACAAGGCGTCTCCGTGGAGGGCGATGTGCTTCTCTCCTCGCAAAACGGGACAGTCTTTGCCGAAGGGATAGAGGCGGCGGGCACGATCTCCCTGCAGAACGCCATGGGAAATATCGAAGCGAAAGAGCTGACCGCCCGCTCCGTCACCGCCTCGCTCGACACGGGAAACATCCTGCTCGAAGACGTGCGCTGCACGGAAGCGCTGACCGCGGAGAACGGCATCGGGAACGTAACTTTGCGGGGGAACATCCGCGCACAAAAGGCGGATCTTACCACGGATACGGGCGGCATCGCCGTGGACGCGGGCGGCGTTCTGGACGCGCAGGAGATCTCCCTGACGAGCGATCTGGGCGACATTTCCGTGCGCGGGGCATTGGCGGGCGCGCGGGAAGATTATACGTTTTTCATCGACACGGGTATAGGAAATTCGGACATCCCTTCCGGCGGCAGCGGTGCAAGGCGGCTGACGGCAAGGACGGAAACAGGCAACATCTCGCTGCGCTTCGAACGATGACCGCGGCAAAACACGGGAGCGGGCGTCTCATAAGAGACGCCCGCTCCCGTGCCTGTCAAGATCAAAAGATATCCCGCTCCACCGGCCGATAAAAGAGGGCCTCCGCCTCCTTGCCTCCCGCAAAGGCGAGGATCCACATCAGCTTGGCGACCGCCGCCTCCAACGTCATGCAGCGCGCCTCCAGCACGCCGCCGCAATCGCGCAGCCGCCTGCCGACGGCATACTTGTCGAGCGCGCTCCCCTCCCGCTCCACCTGCGTGGTGAGCACCGCCGTCTTGCCGAGGGAAAGAAAGTGCGCAAGCCTCTCGAGAAATGCCTCGTTCCCGTAATCGGGCAGCCCGCCCGTACCGAACGCCTCGATGATCAATCCGTCGCAGCGCTCGTTCAAATAATCGAAAATATCCGCGCGCAGCCCGGGGATCATCTTCAAAACAAAGATGTTTTCGTTCAAAGCGTCGTAAAAGACGGGCGCACCGTGCGGCTTTTTCCCTTCGATGTAATAAAACGGCCCGTCCTCGCGCATGACGGCGACCGCAGGAAAATCGATGCTGGAAAAAGCGTTGAAACTGCGCGTGCGCGTCTTTTTTGCGCGCGTGCCGAAGATGACGTTGCCGTCAAAGACGATGCGTACCCCGTACGCCCTGTCGTCCGCGCAAAAGCGGAAGGCGTCCGCCAGATTGCGGCGGGCATCCGTGTCGCGCGAATAGACAGAGCGCTGCGACCCCGTCAGCACGATCGGCTTGCTTCCGCCCTGCACGAGGTAGGAAAGCGCCGCCGCCGTATACGCCATCGTATCGGTGCCGTGGGTGACGACAAATCCGTCGTATGCCGCATAGTTTTCGCGCAGGATACGCGCGATCGCCAGCCAATGCGCGGGGCGCATGTCGGTGCTGTCCAAATTGAAGGGCTGCACCGTGCGCACCGAACACACGTCGGCGATCTCCGGCACGCAGGAAAGCAGCTCTTCCGAAGAGACGGCGGGCGCCAGCCCTTTGTCCGTCTCCTTGGAAGCGATGGTACCGCCCGTTGCGATCATCAGGATACGTTTCATGCGGCGCCTCATTCCTCCTCGATCGCCGCCGCCGCGCGGTTTGCCTCAGCGATGCGCCGCACCCCTTCGGGCGAGAATTTCTGCCCGCGCGCATAGGTAAGCAGACCGTTTTGCTCCTGTTCCACGTCGTAGAGCTGCGTATAGCAAAAGCCGGAGAGCTGCGCGCAGCCGAGCAAAAGTTTTGCCGTGCGTTCGTAATTTTGCACAAAGGACTCTTCGTCGGCAAGGGTCTCGTACCCCCACGCCGTCTGTTCACGGATATATTCGGAGGGCTCGGCGCGGATGCCTCCGTAAGCGATCCCGCCGAATTCGCTCATGTTCTGCGGCTCTCCCGCATAACAGATGCCGTCCCCCGCGCAGTACATGTTGCCGAAGCGCATCTCTCCCCTCGCCGCGGCGCACATCTTTTCTTCCAGCGCCTCATACTTATCGTAGCAATGATAATCCGCCACATCCGTCTTGTGCCCGTGCATGCCGCCGCTCACGTCCACACAGGGGCGGGAAGGGTCAAGCGCCTTGGTAAAGGCATAGACGGCGTCGACAAAGCGCACATCGCGCTCCTTGCGCGTATCCGCAAGGTCAGCCCACGTCTCGTTCAGGGGGCACCATGTGATGACGGAGGGCCGGTTCACGTCGCGCTCCATCGCCTCCTTCCATTCCTGCAAAAAGACGGGAAGCGCCGCAAGGTCGTAGTAAGAAGCGCCCCAATTCGGATATTCCCCCCACACGAGAAAGCCGAGACGGTCGCAAAGATACAAGTAGTGCGGGTCGAACACCTTTTGATGCAGCCGCGCGCCGTTGAAGCCGAGCTCGATCGCCGCGCGGATATCTGCGAGAAAATTTTCATCGGAGGCAGGCGTATATACCCCGTCCGGATAATATCCCTGTTCAAGGACGAGGCGCTGGAAGACGGACTTGCCGTTGAGCAGGAATTTTTTGCCCTCGTAACGCACATCCCGCAGTCCGAAATAGCTAAAAACTTCGTCCTCGCCGAGGCGCAGCCGCACGCGGTACAGCCTGCCCGCGCCGCATTCCCAAAGATGCTTTTCGGCAAGGGGGACGGTAAAGGCGGCGGCATACGCCACCTTGCCCGCGCACTGCCCCACCGTCCTGCCTTCATATTCGATCTCGGCGGAAAAATCCGCCTCCTTTTCCGTCTGCGCACGCACCTCAAGGCGCACCGCGCCCTTTTCCGCATCCGTGATATAGCGCACGGAAAGCAGGTATTCTTCGGGCGTATGCTCCAGCCATACGCTCTGCCAAATGCCCGTCGTGCGGGTATAAAAACAGCCGAAGGACTGCTCCTTCGGAGATTGTTTGCCGCTGGGCACGTTGTCGTGCACATCGTCGCGCACGGCGACTTCGAGCAAATTCTCCCCCTCGCGGAGGAGCGGGCCCACTTCAAAAGAAAAAGGGGTATACCCGCCCGCGTGCGCGCCCGCCTCCGCGCCGTTGACAAAGACGCGCGCTTCATGATCGACCGCGCCGAAATGCAAAAAGACGCGCCCGCCCCGCCACGATGCGGGCAGCGTAAAAGTGCGGCGGTATGCGAGCGTATAGACAAAGCCCGTTTCTCCGATCCCCGACAGCGCCGATTCGATACAATACGGCACCCGCACGGGGCGATATGCGCCGCCGGAAAGAGAAACTTCCCACATGCCGTTTAAAGAAAGAAATCCTCTGCGGGCAAATTGCGGTTCGGGGTATAACAAGTCGTTTGCGATGTCCGGTTGCATAAACGTTCACCTCTTCATTCGGAATAGTTCTATCATAATACATCGGCGCGCCGTTGTCAACCTTCCGCGCCGCCTTTTTTTGCCAAAACGCGCCTTGCCGCCCGCAAATTGTAATAAAATTGTACACGGTTTATTATTTTTGTAATAAAAGCCGCGCATGCCCCCCATTATATTGACAAAAGCGCCCGCACGGCGTATACTGTGCAATATATTACCGCAACGGAGACATACCGTGAAAAAATCAAAAAAGAAACAGGCCATCCTTGAACTTTTATTTCTCGTCGCCAACCTGCTGCCGAGGCAGTGCAAAGCCATGCCGGGCGGGCTGACGCTGCGCCAATATATGCTGCTTTCTTCCATGAAAGAGATGCAAAGCGCCAATCTCTCTTCCCTTTCCAAAGTCTTCGGGGGCACGCGGCAGAATATCCGCCAACTTGTGGACGCCCTGCACGAAAAAGGTTACGTCATCCTTGCGCAGTCGGAATACGACAAGCGGGAGATCCGCGTTTCCCTGACGGAAAAGGCCCTGCAATTTTTTGCCGAAAACGAGGACGCGGACGAGATCCTTCTGCAGCCCGCCTTCAAAGGGATCGGAGAAAAATCTTTAGACGGCGCCATGCAATGCCTGGAAAAGATGGCCGCCAATTTAGAATCGACAGCGGGGACGGAATGATCCGTCCCCGCCGTTTTTTGTCATAATTTTTAGCGATACGCCTTTTCAAACACGCCCGCGCAGTCTTTATCGTCCATCTCGCAGGGGTTGGCGAAGAAGAGGCCCCCCATCGTCTCGCGCGCGTTGACGGCGAGCGTCATGCATTCGTCCTTAGTGATGCCGTAGTCGCTCATCTTCAGATCGTCCACGCCGCAAGCCTTCTGCAAGGCGACGAGCGCGGTGAGGAAGTCCTCGGGCTTGTCGGCTTCGGGCATCCCCATGGCGCGCGCCATCTTGATGAACTGCCCGTCGCAGGCGTGCCGTTCGATGAAGTAGCGGGCAAATTCCACCGAGATCATGATAAGCCCCGCGCCGTGCGGCAAATTGTGATGATACGCGCTCATGGCGTGTTCCATCGAGTGCTGCGCCGTGGTGGACGTGAGCTGCATGGTGATGCCCGCGACGGTGGAGCCGTAAGCGACGTGCTCGCGCGCTTCGATATCGTTCCCGTCCCTGACGGCGCGCGGCAGGTATTTTGCGATATTTTCGATGGCGGAGAGGGCGATCGCCTCGCTGAACACGTTGACGCCCTTGCTCATCATCACCTCGGTATTGTGGAAGAGCGCGTCGAAGCCCTGATAGGCGGTGTACTTGGGCGGCACCGTCTTCATCAGTTCGGGATCGACGACGGAAAGGACGGGCACGAGGCATTCCGCGCCGAAGCCGATCTTTTCCTTCGTTTCGAGGTTGGAGATGACGCCCCAACAGTTGATCTCCGAGCCCGTGCCCGAGGAGGTGGGCACCGTTACGATGGGCAGCCCCTTGTTTGCGAGCGGCTTGCCCTTGCCCGTGCCGCCGTTCACGTAGTCCCAAAGATCGCCGTCGTTGACAGCCATCGCGGCGATCGCCTTCGAGGAATCGAGCACCGCGCCGCCGCCGAGCGCGAGGATGAAGTCGCACCCGTTTTCGCGCGCGAACGCCGCCCCCTCCATGACGACCTCTTTGACGGGGTTTTCCATGATCTTGTCGAATACGGCGTATGCAACGCCCGCCTTTGCAAGTTGCTCTTTGACCGTATCCAGCGAGCCGTTGAATTTGGCCGATTTACCGTTGGAAATGAGCAACATTGCCTTTTTGCCCGATAATTGCTGTTCGGAAAGGGTATGCAGCATCCCCCTGCCGAATACGATGCGCGTGGGGTTATAAAAGTTGAAAGTTACCATAGATCCTTCCTCCGATCTCAATTTTTCCTGATTCGATAGAGAAAGAAATCCGGACAGCCGGGCTGGCGTTTGCCGACGTGCAGTCTGCGCCGAACAAGTTTTGTTTGTTCGTTCCTGTCCTGCCGTTCTGCTCTCTATTCTGCGATCACAGTATAGCATAGCCTTCAAATAATGACAAACGAATATTTTTCATGATATACAATCGCTTGCAGGAATGATAAATTTACGGTATAATCGTAATAACGGGAGGTACATTTTATGGAACTTCGCTTATTGCGCTATTTTATCGAGGTGGCGCGCGAACAGAATATCACGGCGGCGGCGGAAAGGCTGTACATCACGCAGTCCACCCTTTCCAAGCAATTGATGGAGCTGGAGAGAGAACTCGGCAAACAGCTGCTCGTCCGCGGCAAGCGCAGGACGATACTGACCGACGACGGGATGTTTTTATTCCGCCGCGCACAGGAGATCGTAGAACTTGCAGACAGGACGGAGGCGGCGTTCAAGACGACGGACGAGGTCGTAACGGGCGATATTTCCATCGGCTGCGGCGAGACGGAGGGCATGAACGTCATCATCGCCGCCATGCAAAAGATGAACGAGGCATATCCCGACGTGCATTTTCACCTATACAGCGGCAACGACGAGGACGTCTCCGAACGGCTGGACAACGGACTCATCGACTTCGGGCTGTTCGTCGGCAGCACCGACCTCGACAAATACGACTATGTACGCCTGGAAGAAAGCGACGTCTGGGGGCTCGTACTGCGCAAAGATCATCCGCTCGCGCAAAAGCCGTCCATACGGCCGGCAGACCTCTTTTCCGTCCCCATCCTCTGCGCAAGGCAGGCGATCCATTCCAACGAGCTTGCCGGCTGGCTGGGGCAAGATCTTTCCGAACTGAACATCCGCGCGACGTATAACCTCGTCCACAATGCCGCGCTGATGGCAAAGGCGGGCATGGGCTGCGTGCTGACCATCGACAAACTCATCCCCGAAGGGGGCGAACTTATCTTTCGTCCTCTCGAGCCTGTCGTGCGGGCAGACCTCGTCTTTGCATGGAAAAAGTATCAGGTGTTTTCCAAAGCCGCAGAAAAGTTTTTAAGCCTGTTACAGGGCGCGGTATAGAAAATTTTGAGACGGCGAAAAAGCATGGCCGTATCCGCGATGCGCCACAGCCCCGTCCCCCGCGAACGCAGCGTGCGCCTTTTACATAAACACGTTGAGGCGCATGTTCCGTCCTTCGAAAAAAATACACAAAGCGGCGGGCGGCCCCGAAAAGAGCCGCCCGCCCGTGCCGTCACGCCGCCGGGGATAACAACGCTCGCTAAACTACCGCAATGAATGTACTCGTTGATAAAATCGTATGTCTTTTTCTTCCTTCTTCGGTCTCTTCCGTATATCGTCTCCCTAATGCCAACTTATGTTTTTGTTAGAATATAGCACCCACGCTATCTTATGACAATATAGATGTGTCCCGAACAAGAGGCACTTGAAAAAATTTTTTCGTAAACGAAAAAGCAGCCCCAAAAAGGGCTGCCTTCCTATTCAAATCCTGAAACAAATTTCAGTCTGTAAACATCTTGATCTTTGCAAACATCTTATGCAATTTGTATTCGTCGAAAGGAAGATACTCGGCTATTGTAAAACCGACGACATCGGTATTTTCCGTGATCAAACACAGTATCTCCGACAACTTCTCGATCGTCATCTTCCCTCCGCCGGAGCCGTCTCCGACCAATTCCGTATTCGCAAAATATGTCGAATGAAAAAGCCGCTCGTCCAATACGTCTATATCAAGGTGTATCAAAATATGGTCAAAGCGGCCTATGAAAGCCTTTATTTCGGGATCGGTCACAAATGCCTTGTCTTGCACTTTGTACTTCACGCCCGTTTCATTGAGATATTTTTCCTGATGATCGTGAAGAGGCTGAAGCCCGATATAGAGGATCTCATTCGGCTTGAACATTGGATTTTTCATCGCTTTCGTCAATTGTTCGGCTCCACGCCCCAAAAGACTGCCCAATACCATTGCGTGAGCATTCGGATATCCGTCGTCTACGGTCGACACGTCGGGGTGCGCGTCGATCCATATAATGCCGACCTTCTCATATTTCCCGTGAAGATAGTCAAACGGTGCGAGCGACACGATGCAATTGCCCCCGACGGTGATTATCTTGTCTGGATCTTCCGCCGCGATCTTCCTTTGCGCGTCCTTGATCCCGGACAAAACCTCTTCCTCGGCATATATTCCGTTTGTAACGGCCTTTTCTTTGCCGTCGGGCGGCATGATATCCACTTTCACCACGGGTTGACGCTCGTTCGAAGGCAATATGTATTGCAACAAATTGGCTCCGAAATAATATGCGTCAAGTCCGCCGCTGACATGATCGGGATATAAAAGTCTGATCGTTTTCATTGTAATTTTGATCTCCATGACATCTGATCTTTAATTCCGGCTTTGTTTTATTGCCTATATGATACTGTAAGGGAACAATAGGGACCGCGCCTTTTGCGGCATCTTTTGTGCGCCTTGCCGCATCGTCTTTGCAATACGCGGGTATTGCCGTTTTGACGCCGGCAAAACCGGCACGCCGAAAGCGTGCCGGTTTTCGTCATATCCGTCAGGGCGTGACGCGGTTGATGTCGCGCGGGAACATGGAAGCGCTGCGCACGTTTTTGAATCCCAACAGGTGCATGGTGATGCGCTCCAGCCCCAGTCCAAGCCCCCCGTGCGGCGGCATCCCGTACTTGTGCGCCATCAAATAACTTTCAAAATCGGCGGGATCCATCCCGCGCGCCCGCATCTTGGCGACCTGCTCGCCATAGTCGTGGATGCGCTGTCCGCCCGTCGTGATCTCGATGCCGCGGAACAGCAGGTCGAAGCTGAGGGTATAGGCGGGATCGGCGGGGTCATCCATCGCATAAAAGGGACGCTTTTCGGAAGGGTAATGGGTGACGAAGAGGAAATCCGAACCGTATTCCTGCTTCGCCCACTTGCCGAGGATCTGCTCTTCTTCCGGCTCAAAATCGCGATAGTCGGTGATCTTCTTTTTATATTTTTTGGTGATGATCTCCTTCGCGTCCATAAACTTGACGACGGGGATCTCTCCGATCGCGGGCAGATCGACGTTCAACAGAGCAAGTTCGGGCGCGTAGTCCTTTTTAAGCAGCGCCATGATGTATTTGAGGGCGCCCGTCTCCATGTTCATGATGTCATAAAAGCTGTCGATAAAGCCCATTTCGAAGTCCATGCTGACATACTCGTTGAGATGGCGGGAGGTATCGTGGTGTTCGGCGCGGAACACGGGGCCGACTTCGAACACGCGCTCGTACACGGGCACGAGCATCTGTTTATAAAACTGCGGGCTCTGCGCCAGAAAAACTTGCTTGCCGAAATAGTCGAGGCGGAAGATGTTGGCGCCCCCTTCCGCTCCCTGCGCGTTGATCTTGGGGGTGCGGATCTCCGTAAAATTTTGGCTGAACAAAAATTCGCGGAAACCGCGCGCGATGCCTTCCTGGATCTTGAACACGGCGCGCTCTTTGGGATTGCGCAGGGTGACGGGACGCATGTTCAGATTGAGATCGAGCGGAATGTTGTCCAGCTGCTTTTTATTGATGACGATGGGCATCTGCTCGGCGGGAGAAGAAAGCACTTCGATATCGTGGATCTGCATCTCGTAGCGGTCTTCCCTGGTCTGGTCTTTGACGATCTTGCCCGTGATCTTGACGGCGCAGCCCTCGACCACTTTTTCGTCCATGCGATAGTCGGAAAAATCGGGTGAATACACGCACTGCACGACGTCGCGCGCGGTGCGGATGATGACGAAGGCAAAGCCCGTCATCTCGCGGATACGGTGGATCATGCCCTTCATGACCACTTCGCGGTCGGCATATGCGGGAAAGTCTCGATACTCCACGCAAGTCTTTTCGATCTCGCCGTCCATCTTTTCCATCATAAAAAATGACCTCTCTTTAGATTTCGCTGTCTATTGTAAACTTTTGCGGCGGAAAATGCAAGCGATTGCGCGCCGTACGCGCGCAAAATTCCGCACGCCTTCAGCGAGGGCGGCGCAGCGGCTTGGGCAGCTTGTTTTTCATCACCCCGCCGCTCGCTTTGCCCGAGCCTAAGACGCAGCCTTCGTACGCCGCCGCGCACCAGCCGTGCAAGCGCGGCGCGGGCACCTCTTCGCCGCGCAGGTACGCCGCCGCTTCCTCTTCCGTCAATTCGTTTACCTCGCAAAAGCGCACGCCCGCCGCCATCGCGAGGGCATGGGAGGGCTCGAACCTGTCCTTTTGCACCCTGCCGAGGCACAGCCCCGCGCGAAGCACCTTCAGCCCCGCGAGCGGGAACGCCTCCGGCAGCATCCAAAGGGTATCCCCGAAGGAAAGAAGTTCTCCCCGCGGCGGCGACTGCAGATGCTCCTCGGCAAAGGCGCGCCAAAGGGAGACCGCCCTTTTGTCCGCGGGCGCATTTTTTCCGCGGAGGATCGGAGAGCGCCCTTCCCCCTCTTTCAAAAAGAGGGCGGCATACTGGCCCTCCCCGCGCACGCGGTGGGGCCATAGTTTATGCTCTTGCAAAAGACGAAAACCCTGCCCCGCCAAACGGGCGGCGTTTTCTTCGTCCTCCTCGCGGGAAAAGGTGCAGGTAGAATAGACAAGTTTTCCGCCCGCGCGCAGCATCTTTGCCGCGCTCGCCAAGATCTTGCGCTGCCTGTCCGCGCACATACGGACGTTCGCCTCGCTCCATTCGGCGAGCGCAGCCTCTTCCTTGCGGAACACCCCCCCCCCCGTGCAGGGCGCGTCGACGAGGAACATGTAGAAAAAGCCCGCAAAGCGGCCTTCGAGGGCGGCGGGATCGGCGCAGAGCACGACGGCATTGCGGATCCCCAGCCGCTCAACATTTTCCGCCAAAACGGCGGCGCGGGCGGGGATCTTTTCGTTGAGAACGAGTATGCCCTCACCCCGCATCGCCGCGGCGAGCTGTCCGCTCTTGCCTCCGGGCGCGGCGCAGAGGTCGAGCACCCTCTCCCCGGGGCAAACGTCCAATAAAGGAGCCGTGCACATGGCGCTCGGCTCCTGCACATAAAAAAGCCCCGCGGCGTGAAAGAGGCTCTTGCCCGGCTTTTCGGCGCGGATGTAGACGCCGTCCTCCGTCCAGGGCACGGCGCCGTCCGTCTCCAAAACGCCGCGGCAGATAAAACTCTCGCGGGTGATCTTCAACGTATTGACGCGCACCCCTTTCACGGGCGGCGCGCCGAGACAGGCAAAATAGGCGGCGGCATCGGGGAGCTGCCGTTCGATGCGCGCGCGGTAGGCGGAAGGCAGGTTCATTCTTCCTCCGCCCAGAGAAGGCGCTTGAATTCGGAGAGCTTATAGATCTCGCCGATGGCGCCCTCGTCGTACAGCTTGTGCGCCGCGTCGCGGCGGACGGAATCGTCGCCGTCCTCCTCCACAAAGACGTTGCAGCCGGAAAGTTTCAGGGAATATTTGCCGCCCCGCGCCACGATCGCCTTGACGAGCCGCTTGGCGAGGGGAACGTCCTCTTCGATGCTGCGGGAAAAACTGAAACGCCTGCCCTTGAACTCCCGCGAGATGGGCCGCACGCGATACCCGAACACAAAGTTGTTGAATTTGGAACGCTTTTCCCCCTTTTCCCGCTTTGCCTGTGCCTTTTCGCTCATATATTTGGCGCGCGCCTGCGAAGAGCAGTTGGAAAACTGGTAATCCTGTATCTTGCCCCGGCGCACGCTGTAACGCTCTAAAAGCTCGGGCAAAGTGCATTGCTCCTTTTCGCACATCGCCTGCGCGATCCTCATGGTCGCGTAAGCGTCGTCCGCTGCGCAATGGGGCGTATATTCGACCTCGAAGATCTCCGTCAGCGCCTCCAACCCCGCCTGGCGGTCAAAAGTCTTTGTCATCGCCATGTAAACGACCTGCGTATCCGCAAAGCGAAAGGCAAAGGAAGGAAGTTTGTAACGGCGGGTCTCCAAACAGAGGTATTTGACGTCGTTGACGGCGGCATGCCCGAACACGAGCTTGTCCTCCCCCTCCAAAAGTTCCTTGATCCGCGGATAAAAGTGCGGAAAGGGCGGATATTTTTTAAATTCTTCGTAATCGTACGGAAGGACGATCCCGTCCCCGCCGCGGTCGGTCAGATGAAACTTTCCGTTGGGATTGATGAGGATGTCCTCCTTTTTGATGATGTTGAACCGTTCGTCGCACACACAATAACCAAAGACGCAGATCTTTGCCACATTTTTATAGACACATGCACACTCGATATCGAAAAAAACGTACTCCATGACCGCCGCACCATATACTCTTTGCGCATATTATATCACAAATGCGGCGGAACTGTAAAGCCATTTTCCGTCAATACGGCGGCGATGTAAAGCCAATTTCCGTCATAAATGAAAAAACTCCCCGCCCGCATAAACGCAGACGGGGCCCGCAGTATGTCAGACATATTACTGCGCAGATCTATAAAAACCTTTCAAGAAGGCCGTTCATGCGCCCTTGATGCGCGCGACATCGGTATTATCCCTCTTTTCGTCCTTCAGTTCGCGGATCGGGTGCGCCTGCTCTTCAAAGCGGTAATCCCTCCCCGTCCTGCCGATGCTCTTTTCGATGACCATATGGCTGGCAAGGGAATTGACGTTGCCCTGCACTTCGCGGTTGTAGGAAAAGAAGCGGTGCCTGTCCGGAAGTTTGTCTACCTCTTCAAACGTTTCGGCATTGCCGGAAAGGCGAACGCTTTTGAGCACTTCGCGGATATATTCCTTCTGCGGAGCGAAATGCAAAAGGGCGGGGAACTGCCCTCCCTCGGGGAAAAGCTGCTGCCACACCTTGCCGTCATAACGCTCTAAAAGCTCCGCCGCATAATGCAGATGTGACAGCTCCTCTTCAAAGTGCATCAGCCAGATGTCCTTGATGCGCTCGTCCGTCTCGTCCTCGTAGCAAGACCAATAGAGATAACACTCCGTATACTCATGCATGACCATACAGTCGAACATGCTGACGGTGGGATCGGACAGGCAGCCATAGCCCGTGACGTGCTGTTCCTCGATCATAGCGATCTCCGAATACAGCTTTCTGCCCAATTCGCTGTCGTGCTGGTTGGCGATGTTGAGATAATAATTCATCGTCTGCTGCTCCGCCGCCGTGATGATGCCGACGTGCAGCCGCGTGAGCGGATCGTTCAAAAAGTTATTGATATAAAACCGGACATCGTCGTACGGATGGCGAGGCTCGGACACCGTCGGACGCCCCGGCATGATCTCGGTATACCCGCCCACGAGCTTTTCCGCATGGATGCCGCGCTCGAGATCCAAGAGGTCGGCATAGCGGTACAGATGATCGAAGTCCTCCAAAAGGGCGAAATCCAGCTGATGCTTGACATAGGCGTTCTTCTCCCGTTGGGCGAGGATGGCGGTGAGGTCGACGGCAAGCTGTTCGTAACCGATGGTGTGTTCGAGCGCACTTTCCTCGATCGGCTTCAGGTTGGCGATGCGCTTTTGCTGCTGCTGTTCGCCGCGGCGGATCATCGCCATCGCGCGGCGCACGTCGTTGTTGGCGCAATGGCGCGTGAAGCGGGACGTGTTCCAGATCGCCTCGAATTCGGTGCCGTTCATGAGGATGACGCGCACCCTCGTATACGGATCGACCGTCTCCTTATCGTACGGCTTGACGTTGATGTTTTTCCAGTTTTTATAAATTTTTTCGATCGGTTTGGATCTTTCTTGGAACGGGTTCATACCTTCCTCCTGTTTTTTTTGAAATATTATGCCTATCCCGCCCTTTTTTTATACGGAAAATTTGCAAAGGACGGGCAACTTGTGATAAAATAGAGGGAGAAAACGGGAGGACGCCATGCTCACTTTTATCGTCGCCATGCAAAAGGAAGCGGACGCGCTGCTGCGCTTTGCCGACGGAGCAGACGCGCGCATGCTCTGCGGCAAGACCGTCTATACGGGCAGGGCGTTCGGCTCTGCATTCCGACTCATCCTGTCTGGCGTGGGAAAGACGAACGCCGCGGCTGCCGCCATGCTCGCCGTCTCCGCATTCGGCGCAGAACGCCTCGTCAACTTCGGCATGGCGGGCGGCGTTTCGGAAGCGGCCGCCCCGGGCGCGGTGCTGCGCGCCGATCGCGCGGTGCAATACGACTTTGACCTGAGCGAGATCAACGGTACCCCGCGCGGCACCCTCGACGAATGCGGGCAGCCCTATTTTTTCCTCCCCTTTGCAAAGAGCGCCTTTCCGCGGGCGACCCTCGCCACGGGGGACAAACTGACCGATTCCCTCGCAGACCTCCCCGTCCTGCTGAATTTGCGCGCCGACCTGCGCGACATGGAGGGCGCGGCGATCGCGCACGTCGCCTCATTTACGGGCGTTCCCCTTTCCGTCTACAAAGCGGTATCCAACCGCATCGGGGCGGACAGCGTAAAAAAATACAACCGTCTGCAGAGCGAAGCGCTTAACGCCCTCTCAAAAAACATGCAGACGATCTTCGGAGAAAACGATGGAGAAGATCCCTTCCTTTCAAAAGAACCATGATGAACTTCTGCCCGGCCTGTACATGAGCGTCACCGACGGCATCGCGACTTTCGACCTACGCTTCAAAAAGCCGAACGCAGGCGACTATATCGCCCAACCCGCCCTGCACAGCATCGAGCATATGCTGGCGACCGCACTCCGAAACGGCAGCCGCAAAGAAGACATCGTCTATTTCGGCCCCATGGGCTGCCGCACCGGCTTTTATCTTTTGACCAAGCGCCTCGGCTACGAAGACGTGCTCGCCGCTCTCCTGGACGCCGTCGCCGTCTGCCTGACGATGGACGGCGTGCCCGGCTCTGCCCGCAGAGAATGCGGCAACTATTTGGAGCACGACCTCGCCGGCGCGAAAGCCGAATTGCAAAAATACGGAGAACTGCTCAAAAAACTCGCGCGCAAGGAGGAAAAACGGAGATGATCAAACTCGGCGGCGGATGGGACGAAGCGCTGTCCCCCCTCTTTGCCAGCGAAAATTACCGTAAGATCCGCGAATTTTTAAAAGAAGAATATTCGCACCATGTCGTCTACCCCGACATGTACGATATCTATAACTGCTTCCGCTATACCCCGTTCGACCGGGTGAAAGCGGTCATCCTGGGGCAAGACCCCTACCACAACGAGGGACAAGCGCACGGGCTGTGCTTTTCCGTGCAGGACGGCGTAGATCCCCCTCCCTCCCTCGTCAATATTTTTAAAGAGCTCAAAGACGACGTGGGCTGCACCCTTCCGAAGTCGGGCAACCTGACCAAGTGGGCGGAGGAAGGCGTGCTGCTTCTGAATACGGCGCTGACGGTGCGCGCCCACCGCGCCAATTCGCATAGGGACTGCGGCTGGACATGGTTTACAGACAACGTCATCCGCATCCTCGGCGAAAAGAGAGAACACCTCGTCTTTCTCCTTTGGGGCGCGAACGCCCGTTCGAAAAAGCCTCTCATCGATCAAAGCAAACACCTCGTGCTCGAATGCGCGCACCCTTCCCCCTTGTCGGCATACAACGGCTTTTTCGGATGCAGGCACTTTTCCAAGACGAACGCTTACCTCGCCGCACACGGCATCTCCCCCATCGACTGGCAATTGTGAGGACAGACCCATGAAATACATCGTAATACTCGGCGACGGGATGGCGGACTATCCCCTGCCGCAATTAAAGGGCAAGACGCCCCTGCAGGCCGCCGACAAACCGCACATCGACGCGCTCGCCCGAAGGGCGGAAGTCGGGCTGTGCAAAACCATCCCCGACGGCTATGCGCCGGGCAGCGACGTCGCCAACCTCTCCGTGCTGGGATACGATCCCGCGCGCTGCTACACGGGGCGCTCTCCCCTCGAAGCCGTCTCCATCGGCGTCGGCCTACAAGAGACGGACGTCACGCTGCGCTGCAACCTCGTCACGCTGAGCGGCGAGGAGAGATACGAGGACAAGCGCATGCTCGATTACAGCGCGGGAGAGATCTCTTCGGCGGAAGCCAAAGAACTGATCGGCTTTTTAAAGAAATACTTTGACTGCGAGGACAGGACGCTGTACGCGGGCGTAAGTTACCGCCATTGCCTGGTCATGCACGGAGGCAAAACGGGACACAAACTGACCCCTCCCCACGACATTACGGGCAAGCCGATCGCGGGATATCTGCCGCAGGGGCCGGCGGGCGCGCTGTATCTTTCCCTGATGAAAAGATCGCACGAACTTCTGCGCGGCCATCCCGTCAACAGCGCGCGCAGAGCGGCGGGAAAGAACACCGCCGACTCCGTCTGGTTTTGGGGGGAAGGTACCAAGCCCGCCCTCGAAAATTTTCAAAGAAAATTCGGGCTGCGCGGGTGCGTCATTTCGGCGGTCGACCTCGTCAAGGGGATCGGCATCCTGGCGGGGATGCGCATTATCGAGGTCGAAGGCGCAACGGGCAATTACGACACGAACTTTGCGGGCAAGGCGCAGGCGGCGCTCGCGGCGCTGCGCGGGGGCGCGGACTTTGTCTATATCCATATGGAAGCCCCCGACGAATGCGGCCATCAAGGAGACCTCGCGCACAAGATCTATTCCATCGAGCAGATCGACAAACAGGTGGTCGGCCCCATCGCGGAAAGCCTGTCTGCCGGCGGAGAACCTTTCAAACTGCTGCTCTGCCCCGACCATCCCACCCCCATCGCCGTGCGCACCCACGTTTCCGACCCCGTGCCCTTCCTCCTTTACGACAGCGAAAAGCCGGGCCGCGGCGCGCATCGCTATGACGAGGAAGCGGCGGCAGGCACGGGCGTCTTCCTGCCGCAGGGATATATGCTGATGCAAAAGATGCTGCAAGGGTAAAAAACGGCGCAGATCTGAAAATTTTCCAAAAAGGGGCGGACAGCGCCCCTTTTTTGTTTGCAAATTTTTTATAAATACTGTATAATAAGGATCGCTTGAATGATTTTGCAGGAGTCGCCTAATGGTATGGCGCCAGCTTCCCAAGCTGGTTCCCGCGGGTTCGATTCCCGTCTCCTGCTCCAAAACGGCATCCTTCCTCCATCGGAAGGATGCCGTTTTTTCGGCATATCTCCCAAAATATAAGATAGCGGCGCGCATAAAACGCACCGCTACCTTATAGTGAGAGAATATGAAAAAAGTTTGTGTGGGCAATTGATCTCGGCAGATCTTTTTTCCCGATCTGTGCTTATATGATAGCGCACGTTTATGTTTGTTGCATGAAAGCGCCATGACCGAACGCAAAAAAATCGTTCACCGAGCGTATTTTTCAAAAACCGCCTCCGCGGCGCGCAGCCCGTCCGCCGCGGAGCTCATGATGCCGCCCGCATAGCCGCTCCCCTCGCCGCACGGAAACACCCCGCCGTGCGTGAGGCTCTCCCTGTTTTCGCCGCGCAGGATGCGCACGGGAGAAGAAAAGCGGGTCTCGGGAGCTGTCAGAAGGGCGTCCGCATGATCGAACCCCGCCAGCCGCCTGCCCATATCGCGAACGGCGGCCTTCATGGAGGAGGCGATCGCTTCGGGGAAGAGCCCGTTCAGGTCGCACATCGCCGTGCCCGCCGCATAAGTAGGCAGCACTTCTCCGAAGCGCGCGCTCGCCCGCCCCGCAAAAAAATCCTCCGCACGCTGTACGGGCGCAGCGTACTTCCCTCCCGCGGCAAGAAAGGCGGCGCGCTCCAGCCGTCGCTGAAAACGGACGCCGTCCAGGACATCGCCGCGGTCAAAATCTTCCCGCCTGACCTGCACGAGCAGCGCGCTGTTTGCGTTGACGCCGCCGCGGGCGTAATTGCTCATGCCGTTGGTCACCACGCCGCCTTTTTCGCTCGCGGCGGGCATCACATACCCGCCCGGGCACATGCAAAAGGTAAAAGCGCTGCGCCCGCCCGCATGGCTGACCAGCTTATAATCGGCGGGAGGCAGAACGCCGCGCGGCATGCCGTACTGCGCCAGATCGATCTTTGCCTGCAGATGCTCGATACGGGCGCCCACCGCAAATTCCCGCTGCTCCATCGCAAAGCCCTGCTCCGCGAGCATCGCGAACGTATCGCGGCTGCTGTGCCCGATCGCCAGCACGAGCGCGTCGCAGGGGAAGGCGGCGCCTTCCCCCGACGCCGTCACCAACGCCTCGCACACGGCGCCGTCCTTCATGCGCAGCCCGTCCAAACGGGTATGAAAGCACACCCGTCCGCCCCGCGCGGCGATATATTCCCGCATCCTTTTGACGATCTTTTGCAGGTTATCGCTGCCGATGTGCGGCTTGGAAAGATACGATATCTCCTCGGGCGCGCCGAATCGCACAAACATTTCCAGCACCTTGCGGTTGAGGGGCGTATGCGTCTGCGTGTTCAGTTTTCCGTCCGAAAAAGTCCCCGCGCCTCCCTCGCCGAACTGCACGTTCGTCTCCTCGTCCAGTTTGCCTGTACGGAAAAACACTTCGTTCTGCGCCGCGCGCTCTTCCACATCCCCGCCCCGCTCCAACACGGTCGGGCGCAGCCCGCGGTCGGCAAGCCTGACCGCGCAAAACAATCCCGCCGGGCCGCTGCCCGCGATGACGACGCGCACATCCTTCCGCGTCGCCTCCTCCCGTGCGGTAATCTGCTCACGCGGGGCCGCCCTCTCCGCCTCCACGGAATACACCCAACGGATATCCGCCTTGTTGCGCGCATCCAGCGACTTACGCAGGATGCGCAGATAGCCGCACCTGCAGTGCAACTTTTCTTCGGCGATCCTTTTTAATTTTTCCTCGCCCTCGCCGACTTTCAGCTTGATGTTATCGATCCTCATTGCAAAGCTCCGCGATCCTTTCCGCACACCGCACGCCGCTCGAAAACGCCCATTGCAGGTTGTATCCGCCGCACTCCCCGTCCACGTCGAGGATCTCTCCCGCAAAGAACAGCCCCGCCTCCTTTTTGCTCATCAAAAAGTCATCCACTTCCGAAAGCGGAACGCCGCCCTTGGTGACCTGCGCATTTTCAAATCCCATGCTGCCCTCCACGCGCAGGCGAAGATCTTTGACGCGCGCGGCGATCTCCCCCGCCCTGCCGGCAAGCGCTCCGCAGTCCGTTTCCGGCGAAATGCGCAGCGACCGCAAGATCGCCCTTGCGGCGGCGCTGTTGACGATGCAGCGAAGAAGATCCTCCGACGGGCGGGCGGCACAGCGCGCCGCCTTGGCAGACAAAAGCGCCGCCAATTCCTCCGCGGGACAATCGGGCAGAAAATCAAGGGAAAGGACATCCCCCGCCCGCGCGCGGGAGGACGCACGGAACACCGCATTGCCGCTCACCCCGTAATCGGTGAAGATCACGTCCCCGCGGCAGAAAAATTTTTCCTTTCCGAAGAGGGTCAGGCCGCAGTCGCAACGGATCCCCTTCAGCCCGCGGATCGGCCCGCGCTCCGTCTTCAGCTGTACGAGCGCGGGAGAAAGGGCCGTGACCGTATGCCCGAAGGCGCGGGCGAGCGCATAGCCGTTCCCGTCCGAACCGAAGTGCGGCGACGCCTGCCCTCCTGCGGCGATCAGCAAAAACCGTCCCCGATACTCCCCGTCCTTCGTCGAAATACAGAAGGACGTTCCCTTCTTTTCGGCACGAGACACATAAGCGCCCAAGCGAACGTCCACGGAGCGGGCAGCGAGCGCAAAGCGCAGGATGTCCGTCACGGAAGACGCCTGACGGGAAGCGGGATACACCCTGCCCTCCGCGTCTGCCGTAAAATAACCGCCCAACTCCGTCAGGCGGCGCAGCAGCTGTTCTTGCCCGAAAGCCGAAAGCACGCCCGCCACCTTATCCGGCTCGGAAGTAAAATAGCGGTGCACTCCCATGTCCGTATTGGTAACATTGCCCTGCCCGTTACCCGTCGCGGAGAGTTTGCGGCCCAACCGTTCATTGCGTTCCAGCAAAAGGATCTCCCCGACGCCCGCCTCCGCAAGCGTGAGCGCGGCAAGCATCCCCGCCGCTCCGCCGCCTATAATGGCGGCGGTATATTCTTTGACCGTACCGTTCATACCGCTATTGTATAATATTTTTGTTTTTCTGTCAAATTGTAATGAATTTTTTTACAAACTCACAGGAAAAATTCTCAGCAACTTGACAATTTTGCGGTTTTATATTACTATATAGATAGAAAATGCAAACTGCCGAGGAGGCCGCCGTATGGGATTTTTTGACAAGATCGCCGACTACTTCAATGCAAGCACGCAGAACATGATCCTCTGCATCGTCATCGCCGTCATCGCCGTCGCCTTGATCGTCCTGATCATCGCCGCGATCGTCCTCGGCGCCAAAAGATCTAAGCAAAAGAGGGCGGAATCCGCGCCGGCCGAAGAAACCGAACAGACGTCGCCCGAAAAGCAGCCGGAGCTTTCCGCACAGGATGCCGGGCAGCCTTCCCGCGCACCCGCACAGGATGCCGCGGAAAGCGCCGTCTCTCTCGGCGACGAGGGAACGGAGAAAGAGCCGCACACAAAAGATGCGGACGGGCCGCAGCCCGCCGCAGAGGCGCAAGCAACAGAAGCCGCGCCCGAAGATACGGCCGCCGAACAGAACGCCGCGCCCGCCGCCCCCGAAAAAGAGACAAAAAACGCCGAACCGCCCGTAAAACAGGAAGCGCGGCCTGCCGAGGCGAAACGGGAAACCGCGTCCGCCGCGGCAAAGACCGAAACAAAGCCGTCCGCCGCAAAGGCTGCGGCAAAGCCCGCAGAAAAGAAGGCGGAAGCGGCAAAGCCCGCAGAAAAGAAGGCGGAGGCGGCAAAGCCCGCAGAGAAGAAGGCGGAGGAGGCAAAGCCCGCAGAGAAGAAGGCGGAGGAGACAAAGCCCGCAGAAAAACCGGCAGAAAGCAAGCCCGCCGTAAAGGGAGCGGAAACGAAGCCCGCACCCGCCAAAACGGAAAAAAAGGAAGAAGAAGAGGAGAAAAAGCCCGTCTATGCGGGCAAATGGGTCATCCGCAAGAACGAAGAGACGGGCGCCTATTATTTTGATCTGCTCGCCTCCAACGGAGAAAAGCTGCTCAGCAGCATCGACTACACCTCCCTTTCGGGCGCGAGGAACGGCATCCAGACGCACAAGACGAACATCGCCAAGGGAAATTTTTCCATCGCGACGAGCAAGAACAAACAGTACTTTTTCAAGCTCATGAACGGCTCAAAACAACTGCTGTGCACGGGCGAGACATACAAGGTGCGGGCGCGCTGCGAAAGCGCGATCGAATCGGTCAAACGGTTTGCCGAGACCGCCGTCATCGTCGTAGACAAAGGCGATAAGGAAAAAGAAGCGGAAAAAGAGGAAAAGTAAGAGCACAGACAAACGCGGGGCGCATGCGATGCGCCCCGCGTTTTTGCCTATTTTTCCAGCTTTTCAAAAAATTCTTTCAAGTAGTCCCCTTCGAACAGTTCGATCAACCCCCTGTCACAACAGGCAGAGAGAGCCGCATCGAACGGGATACGGGCGATGTTTTGCACGCCGTATTCTTTGGCGACCTCTTCCAGGCGGCTCTTGCCGAACACTTCGATCGTCCTGCCGCAATCGGGACAGACGACATAACTCATGTTTTCGACCACGCCGAGGATGGGCACGTTCATCTTTTCCGCCATTGCAGCCGCCTTTTTGACGATCATGGAGACGAGTTCCTGCGGGCTGGTGACGATAACGATGCCGTCCAGCGGCACAGACTGATAGATGCTCAACGGCACGTCGCCCGTTCCCGGAGGCATATCCACAAACATAAAATCCACGTCGTTCCAGATGACGTCCGTCCAGAATTGCAGGACGGTGCCCGCGATGACGGGCCCGCGCCAGATGACAGGCTCGGTGTCTTCTTCCAACAGGACGTTCATGGACATCACCTCGATGCCCGTCTTGCTTTTGACGGGCAGGATGCCGAGGTCTGTGCCCGTCGCCCTCTCCTTGATGCCGAACATCTTGGGGATGGACGGCCCCGTGATGTCGGCGTCCATGATCGCCGCCTGCAAGCCGTTGCGCTGCGCCGTGACCGCCAGAAGCGCGGTCGTAAGCGATTTGCCCACGCCGCCCTTGCCGCTGACCACGCCGATCACCTTTTTGATCTTGGAAAGTTCGTGCGGAGCCTTACGGAAATCGCGTTCGGCACAGTCCTGCGAACAGCTGCCGCAATCGTGCGTACAATTTTCAGACATATTTTTCTCCTTTTATAACATTTTACAACAGGCTTTTCGGGTCGTACTCCGCCTTTTTATAGAGCGCGGCGCCTTTGCCTTCGATCTCTTTTTTAAAAACATCCTGCCACTGCGCAGCGGTAAAATCTTCCACCGTACAGGTCACATAATGCCCGGAACAGCCCAACTCCCGCGTGAGCGTCTGCACGAGCGCGTCGGCGAGGCGCTTTTTTTGCTCCTCGCTCCTCCCTTCCAGCATCTTGACGGAAATGTGCGGCATAGATCTTTCTCCTCCTTTATTTTTATTCTTTGTTCAGATTTTTATTTAATTCGTAATACGCTCCCTTCTTTGCCATCAATTCTTCGTGCGAACCCTGCTCCGCGATCCCCTTATCGGCAATAAAGAGGATCCTGTCCGCGCTGCGGACGGTGGACAGCCTGTGCGCCACAATAAAGGAAGTGCGGCCCTTCAGCAATGCTTCCAAAGAGGTCTGGATGAGTTTTTCCATGTCCGAAGAAATGGAGCTTGTCGCCTCGTCCAAAATGACGACGGAAGGATCCTTGACGACGATGCGGGCAAAACTGATGAGCTGTTTTTCGCCTGCGGACAGCCCTTCGCCCCGCTCGGCAAGCTGTTCGTTGTAACCGTTCGGCAGGCGTTCGATGCACTTGTCCGCAAAGATCGCCTTCGCCGCGGCGATGCACTCCTCGTCCGTCGCATCGGGCTTACCGTAACGGATATTGTCCAGCACCGTGCCCTTGAACAGGAAGGGATCCTGCATCAACACCCCCACTTCTTTGCGCAGAGAATGCAGCTTGATATCACGCACGTCCACCCCGTCGATGGTCACGCTCCCCTCTTTGACGTCGTAAAAGCGTGTCAATAAGTTGATCACCGTCGTCTTTCCCGCGCCCGTCGGCCCGACGAGAGCGATGCGTTCGCCCGGTCGGACGTGGAGGTCGAAGCGTTCGAGGATATTGACGCCCTCTTCATAACAGAACGTGACATTGTTATAATCCACTCTGCCCTGCACGTCTTTAAGTTCGACCGCGTCCGGCTTGTCCGCAATGGCGGCGGGCGTATCGATCGTTTCAAACACGCGCTCGAGGTTGGCGGATACCTGCGCCAAATTTTGGATGATGGCGGAAAGCTGCGTCAGCGGCGCGGAAAAGAGGGTCATATAACTCAAAAAAGCAATGACGGTACCCGGCCCCTCGGCAAAATAGCCGAGCGGGAGCGCCAAAAACGCGACCGCATACAGCATGACCGTGCCGTAATTCCAGAACGTTTCGACGACGGGGGTATTCAATTCGTTGCGCCGCACGATCTTCATCCAGGTATTTGCGCTGTCTTGCTGCAGATCGTGATAGATCTGTTCGTTGTACTTGGTGCGGTTATAATTTTGGATGATCTTTTCCCCCATGATCGATTCCACGAGGAACGCCGCGCGATTGGAGACTTTGGCGCGGTGGTGGCGGAAAAGTTTGCGGATCGTCCTGCGGATCAGAAAGACGCCGACCGTCAGCGGAATGACCGCAGAATAGACGACGAGGGCAAGCATCCAGCTCTGTACGAACATGAACACCGTGACAACGGCGATCTTCACCAAATTGAGGATGAAATTCATCAGATAGTTGGTGAAAAAGTCCGCCAATTCGCCGATATAATCGGTGACGCGCACCGCGATCTTGCCCGCGGGCCGGTTGTCAAAATAATCGAAAGGCAGCGTCTGCAGCTTATAAAAGATGTCGTGCCTGAGATCGGCGATGATGCCGTGCCCCATCCTGCCCATGCGCCTTTGCTGGATATAGGTGATGACGATCTCCGCCAACCCGCACAGCAAAAAGCAGCCGATCATGAGCGCGAGCCGCGCATGATCCCTGTCGGGGATCACTTCGTTGACGATGCTCTTCAAAAGCAGGGGCGGAATGAGGGAAGCCACGACCGCCACGAGCATGAGCGCCAAAACAAAGAAGAACAGTTTTTTATGGGGCGCGACATAGCGCAGCAGCCTGCGCAGGTTTTTAACGTCGATCTTCTGTTCTTTGACGACTTCGTCCTGAAAATAAGTGTTGCGCTGTGTCATGCGGACGCCTCCCCCGCTTCCGAGAGCGCGTGCAAGTCATCCACCACGCCTTCTTCCGCCTGCATCCGCCAGATCTCGGCGAACCTGCCCTTCATTTCGATCAGTTCCGCAAACGTACCGCGTTCGACGATCTCGCCGTCCTGCATATAGAAGATCTCGTCGCAGTCGGCGAGGCTGGAAACGCGGTGCGCCGCAATGAGGATGGTGCGTTCCGGATAGTTTTCTTTGATGGAACGCATCAGCTTACGCTCGGTGATCACATCGAGTGCGCTCGACGCGTCGTCCAACACAAGCACGGGAGCATTTTTGAGGAGGGCGCGCGCGATGGAAATGCGCTGCTTTTGCCCGCCCGAAAGCCCAAGCCCTTTCTCTCCCACGATCGTCTCGTAGCCCTGCGGCAGGGCGCGGATAAATCTGCCCGCCTGCGCCAGTTCCGCCACGCGCATGACCTCCTCCTTGGCAACGTCCGGCGCGTAAAAGGCAATGTTCGCGTCGATGGTGTTGGAAAAAAGAAAGACGTCCTGAAAGACGTAGGCGAACACGTCGCGCAGATCTTCCAGGTCATAATCGCGCACGTCCTTGCCGTCGATGAGGATCTGCCCCGCCGTCACGTCGTAGATGCGCACGAGCGACTTCAAAAGGACGCTTTTGCCGCTCCCCGTGCCCCCCATAAAGCCCACCTTTTTCCCGAAGGGGATCTTGAGGCTGACATTCTTGAGGAGAGGCTTTCCTTCCGCCGTGATCGAAACGTTTTTCAGCTCGATCTCCGGGCGGCGCCCCACTTTCTGCGGCACGGCGGGCTCGGGGATGCGCGTCTCTTTTTCCAAAAAGTCCATGATGCGCCCTCCCGAAACGAGGCCGTATTGCAGCTGATACATGTTGTTGCTCATCTGCGTCAGGTGATCCATGATCTTCAAGACATACGTGATGCAAGCCGTCATGATGCCGACGAGGAAAACACCCCGCAGCACGAGCAGCGCGCCGATGGCGATGGTCGCCACATAGGCGACCTGACGGATGACGTTGAACCCAAGGTTGAATTTGGCGGAAACGTCCGCCTGCTCGAAATATGCCGCCCGCAGGTCGGCGTTGACCCGGTCAAACTTGTTTTCTTCCACGTCCTCGTTGGCAAAGGAGCGCACAAGGCGCACCGCGTTGATGTTTTCCTGCACGGTCAGGTTCAGCCGCGCGTTGTTGGCGCGGATATTTTGTGAGACGCGCCGCGCCGCCTTCGTATAGCGGACGAGCACCGTAAGCAAGACGGGCGCGATGAGAACGGGGATGAGCAGCATCCAGGCGCTGTTGAGCGTCAAGATCACGCAGGAGAGCGCCAACACGAAGAAGCTGTCCCCCAAGTTCTGTAAAACGCGGCTGAGCATCTCTTTAAAAGTGATGATATCCGAATTGAGGGTAGTCAACAGTTCGCCCGTGTTATACGTCGCCACCGTGCCGCTGTCCAGCTCGACCAGTTTTTTATAAGTATAGTCGCGCATCTCGTTTTCAAATAACAGCCCGTTGTACTGAAAGAGGACATTGCGGCCGTAGATAACGCCCTCCCGCACGAGCACGAAGCAGGCGAAGACCGCCGTGATCGAGAAAAAAAGCCGCCATGTTTGCGGCTGTCCGAAACGCCCGTCGACGAGAAAGGAAAAGAGAGCGTTCCCCTCGCTGCCCACTCCCTCCTCGGTGAGGATATAATCGACAAACAGCGCGCTCAGCAGTGGGAGCAAAAGATCGAGCGCGATCGCCAAAAAGCCGAGGATCTGGCACAGCACCGCACACGGAACATGTTTTTTCCAATAGCGCATCCCGTAAGAAAAGACGCCCATAAAGAGATCCTCCTCCCCTGAGGCAAAAAGATTCGCCTACTATTGTAATGCAAAAAAATATTTTGTCAATCGTTTGCGCATATATTTTTTCACATCCGAAAACTTTTTCTTTTCTCATTTTTCGCGCGCTTTTTCTGCAAAATCAGTTGCAAATTTTTTGATTTTACGGTACAATGAAATGGCTGTGCTAGGTGGGGAGTCAGCGGTGCCCTCGATCCGCAATCCGCTACAGCGGAACCGAAAACCTCCCCCGGGCCGGCGCGTGGAAGGCCGCGCTCCGTAAGGGACGTCGATCTCAAGGTCTCATGCAACGGACTGCCGTGAACCGTGTCAGGATAGGGATATAGCAGCACTAAGCGGATTTTTTCGTGTGCCATGAGGTAGCTTTGAAGGAGTTACCTGCGGTTTTAACGCTTCGGCGCGCCGTCTCAAAGGAGGGTGCACAGTTTTTTTGCAAAAAAAGTTCCCGATCTCTTTCGGGAACTTTTTTTCATGCGATCTTTACGATCAGCCCGTCGATCTCTCTGTCTCGGAAATAATCGTATTTGTACATGCGCTCCAGCATGTCCTGCTTCTCGTAATAGCCGCTCGTCTTGCGCAAAAAGGCGTTGACGCCGTCCGAAAGATACTCAGCCCCGTCCTCCTCGGATCCCGAGACGAGGAAGATCGCATCCAGATCGAACACGATATGATCTTGCTGCGGCGTGCAATAGATAAGTTCTTCCGCCTCTTCCGCATCGAAGGAGACGTCCTGCCCTTCGATCTGCACGGTCACTCGCTCCCCGGTCACGCGCACCTGCCCGTCGCAGGAAAGCACGCTGCCGTCCTCCCCGCGCGAAGCGCGCAGATAGACGCGGTCGCCGTCCGAATAGATGCCGTCCGCAAACATGCCCGATTCCCGGCTGACAAAGACGGAACTCTCCTCTTTCAGGACGCTCACGCCCTGGTACAGCCCGAGATCGAAGTCATACCCCAGCAGGTCGAGGATGGTCGGCAAAACGTCAAAGGTATTGCAGTATTTTTCGATCTTCACGCCGCCGAGATTTTCCGCCGCCTCGTGCGCGAGGTCGTAATAGTATGCCCCGTCATAGACGGACGAGACGCCCGCCTCCTCGTTTTCATAGACCATCCCTTCATACAAGGTGCTTTGTACCGTCAGATCCATGCAGCTGCCCGACCAGAAAAAGAAGGGTATATTGTAGAGCGCGGTATCCCAATACTCGCCCTCGGGGATCCCCTTCATCGCATAGCTCTGCTGCGTATAATAGCAGTTGTGATCGGCATAAAAGACGAACGCGGTGTCCTGCAGCTCGCCGGAAGCGGACAGCTCGTGCAGCAGGCGGTTGATCCCCACGTCGAGATCCATGATGCCCGTCTGATATCGCTTATAACGCAGATATACGTCGCTCAAGGCGCCCGTCTCGTCATATTGCTCCGCCTGTACGGCGAATTTTTCATCGATATATGCGGAAGGAAAACCGGTGATGCGCTCGTAATACGGTTCCAGCCCTTTGACGGAATAACGGGCGGAACGCGTCGCCTTTTCCTCTTCGGAAAGGTCTTGCGTATAGTCGCCGTATTCGGTGAGGTCGTTATAATGACCGTGGCTGACGAGAGTCATCATCATGGTAAAAAACGCCTCTCCGTCGCCGCCTCGCTCCGTCATCTCGTTTAGGTACTGCGAGATCATCTCACTGTCCCTGTCGAGGTCGTAAAACCCGCTTTTTTCATGATATCCCGCCAAACGGGGCATCGTGTCCAAAAAATGCGCGTTGTCGAAGCCATACAGGTCGGCAAACGTCTCTTCACGCCCGTAATATGAACCGACGTTGGCGTGGAAATAATTGGTCGTATAGCCGCTTTCCTGCAAGATGTTGGGCAGGCTGAAGGCAAAATCATGATCGAGCATCCCCTCTTCCGTCAAAGTCGGCACGATCTGATTTTCGGGATCGGCGGGATAGCTGCCGAGGATAGAGAGCGCTTCGGAATGGTTGGTCTTGTCCCGTGCGTAATAGTCCGTCATGGCGACGCCCTGCGTCGCCAATGCGTACAGCGTGGGCGTGTATTCTCCGTTGATCGCGTACCACTCCCCCGATTCGATGACGACGAGCACGACATTCTGTCCGTTCAGGCTGCCCGTCATGAGCTTATCGTTCCCCCCGTACGGGCGCAAAGAAGAATGCATGCGCGAATCGGCAAAATAATCGTCCAAAGCAGAAAGATTGTTCTGCAAGTCCTTTTCTTTTTCTTCCTCCGTCATCTGCGGGTCGACTTGTACGAAATTGGCAATATTTTTATAATAGAAGCCGAACGTGCCAAACTTTTTGAACGCCTTTGCCGAAATGAACTGTGTATCGTAGAGATACGAATCGTCTTTATAGATAAAAAGTTCGTCGCTCGGCGAGGTGGTCGCAAAGGAATCAAGCGCGATATAATAGAGGTTAGACGCCGTGCCCGACGTGAGACAGAAGATGAAGAGGAGCATGACGACCGTCTGCAGGCGGAAACTCTGCTTCGCTTTCAGCTTTTTCAGCCGCGCCAAAACGAAACATTCCGCCACAAAGACAAAGAGCAGCCCCGTAATGAAGAGATAATCGAGAAATTCATTGGTAAAGACGCCCCCCACCTCGTTGAGCAGGTTGAGCATGTTCAGGCTGAACACCATGTTGCTCATGCCGTAGAGGGATTCGTTGACGATGGAGAGCGCGACCTGCAAGACGAGCATGGCGCAGATCATGACCGTCTGCGCGCGGAAACTCGGCACGACGAAGATGATCGCCGCCAGGAAGAACAAAATGGCAAGATCCAGCCAGAAATACGTAGGGAATATGCCGATGCCCATCGTGTTGAAGGTGATAAATTCGATGAGCAGGGCGTTCAGTATATAACTTCCCGTATACAGGGATTTTTTCAGCAGCAGACTGTGCACGATGCATCCTTCGGCGGCAAAGCCGCCCGTTCAAAGACTATTTTTCAAAAAATTCATGATAGATCGCGCGGACGCCGCGTTCATAATCGGCATTGTCGATGCCGACGATGATGTTCAGCTCGCTCGATCCCTGGTCGATCATGCGCACGTTGACGCCCGCTTCGGAGAGGGCGGCAAAGAGGCGCGCGGACGTGCCGATGCTCTTTGCCATGCCGTGCCCCACCGTCGCCACCAGCGCGATGTCCTCGGACACGCGGATATAGTCGGGCGCAAGCTCTTCGCGCATCGCCGCGATCAGCCGTTCGAGCACGCCCCCCTGCAAATATCTGCTTTCGATGACGAGGGAAAGGGTGTCGATGCCCGAAGGCATGTGTTCGAAATTGATCCGCTCCCGTTCGAGGATGGAGAGCGCCCTGCACGCGAAACCGATCTCGCTGTTCATCAGCGATTTTTCCAAAAAGATGACGGTGAAGTCCTTTTTGCCCGCTATGCCCGTGACGGTATTGCCGTGCGGCGTATACTTTTTGGAAGGCAGGATAAGCGTTCCGGCATCCTCGGGGCGGAATGTGTTTTTGATCTTGATGGGGATATCCCCCTTGCGCACGGGGAAGATCGCCTCCGCGTGCAGCACGTTCGCCCCCATATACGAAAGCTCGCGCAGCTCCTTGAAAGAGATGAGTTCTATCTTCTGCGGATTGCCGACGATATGCGGGTCGCATGCGAGAAAACCGCTTACGTCCGTCCAGTTTTCGTATACGTCGGCGTTGACGGCGCGCGCCACGATCGAGCCGCTGATGTCGCTGCCGCCGCGCGAAAAGGTGCGGATCTTTCCGTCTGCGCCCGTACCGTAAAAGCCCGGGATGACGGCATGCCCCGCCTCTTCCAGGCGGGACGCGATGCGCGGATATGAGCGCGCCTCGTCGAACTGCCCCCGCCCGTCAAAAAAGATGATGTCCTTGGCGTCCACAAATTCCCAGCCGATCAGCGCCGCCATGATGCGCGCGTTGAGATACTCCCCGCGCGAAGCGGCAAAATCGGCGGAGCGTTCCCGTTCGATCCCCGCCTGCGTCTCGTCGAGGATGCGCCCGATATCGAGATCCAGCCCCAACTCCTCCACAATGGAACGGAAGCGCTTGCGTATGGCGGAAAACGCCTCGCCGCAATGCCCCGTCGCGATACATTCTTCGCTGCTCGCATACAATAGGTCCGTGACCTTGACGTCCCCGGAAAAGCGCTTGCCGGGCGCAGAGACCACTGCAAATCGCCTTGCGGGATCGGCAAGCAGGATCTCCGCCGCACGGCGGATATTGTTGCCGTCCGCCAGCGACGTCCCGCCGAATTTGCAAACCATTTTATCCATGTACGATCTCCTTGCCCTCCATATAATAGCGTTTTTCCGCACTCTCCCCCATAGAAAACGTCTTGCGGGGCAGACAGCCGTGCTTTTCCACCGCCGCAAACAACGCAGATTTTTCCATCCGCGGAAGCAGGACGCCGACGCAGCCGTCCTGCAAGGACAGGCGGCGCACTTCCTCTTCGCCATGGATATAGTCGACGCCGCCTCCGTTTTCCAGCAGATACGCGGCTATGTATTCGTCCGTCTTCCGCACGGCGGATGCCGCGTCCCGTCCGAGCGGCGCCGCGCACTTTTGCCCGCGGACGACGAGATATGCCTCCCCCTCTCCCTCCCGCGGGAAAGAGGCGGCAAATTTTTCGGGATCGACCCCCGTGACGACGCGGTGGATCGCCTCAAAGCGGATGCCTTCGTCATAGAGGTTGACCGCCTCCGCGAGCGCAAAGCGCGCGGGATGGAGGGCGCGCTCCTCTTCGGGCAGCCCCGCTTTGACCTTTTCCCAATACGCCTTTGCCGTCGCGAGCGAATGATTGCCGTCCCCCACCAAAAAGAGGGTGCCCTGTCCGTCCGCGAGCGAAGCAAACGCCGAGACGATCTCCTCCGCCGCGGGCACAAAATAGCCGCGCACATTGCCGCCGCCCATGTTCAGCGTAAAGTCGTACAGCTTTTCGAGGGAAGCGCGCGACGCTTTGAGCTTACCCAAAACGCGATCTTCCCTGTCGTCGTACAGGAGCATGACGTGCGGAAATTCGAGGGGGGCGCCCTCCCGTATTTTCAGCCGCGGCGGGATGCGCTCGACGATGGTCGCCTCGCTCGCGAGGATCTGCGCGCGGGCGCCCGCTTCATAAGAATATGCTTCGAGGTCGACGGAAATGACCAGCCCGAAGCGTGCGGGCGAAAAGGGCGTTTTCCTCTCGACGAGGACGGCTCCCGCGGGAAGGCGGCGGAAGATCCCGCCCCGCAAATATTCGTTCATCGCCCGATGGATGGCGGCGATACGCCCCGCGCAATCCTCCGTAAGAAAGATCTCCGGAAGGGTCAGGCGGAGCGTCGAGGGCGCCCGGCCGACAAAGCGGCCGAGTTCTTCCCAATAGGCGGGATCGGAAGTATGTTGGTCGCAGGCGATGACCGCCCAGCGGCACAGATCCGTCCCTTCTTTCGGCAATAATATCTCCGGTATACGGACGCAGCAATCGTTCATCGGGCGTACTCCGAAAAATTTTTAGCAGTTGGCGACGATAAAGACGACGACCGCCAGCGCGATCGCCAGCAGCTTGATGGGGATGTTATCGATGAAGACGCCCGCAACTTTGCGCCAAAATCCCTTTTCACGCATTATTTTCTCCTCCCTTCCGTTCCGCTGAGGTCTTTCCAGTAATAGTCGCTCAGCGTCTTTCTGAGCAGGTCGTAATCGGCATAGCGGGAGATCTTGCCCCGCTGCGCGATGGTGATGATGCCCGTCTCTTCGGAGACGATGAGGGCGACGACGTCGCTCGTCTCCGTGATGCCGATGCCCGCGCGGTGGCGGGTGCCGAGTTCTTTGGGGATATTCGCGTTCTGCGTCAGGGGCAAAAAGCACCCCGCCGCGCGGATCTTGTAGCCGTTGATGACCATCGCCCCGTCATGCAGGGGGGCGTTGGGGAAAAAGATGCCTTCGATCAGCTGCGCGGAGATGTAGGCGTCCATCACCACGCCGCTTTCGAGCACCTGCCGCGGAAGATTGTCGCCCGCAAGGATGATGAGCGCGCCGACATTGTCTTTGGACATGTTTTGCAGGGCGCGGATGATCTCGCCGATGATGCGCTCGGCCTCTTCCCGCGTGACGTGCGGCGGGCGGTCAGGCTCCTTGGACAAAAATTTTGGCGTATTGAGGTTGATGTTGAGGATGTCCCGCTTGACCTCGACATTGAAAATGATCATGACCGCCGCCGCAAAGACGATGGGAAAGACGAGGAAGGCGTACCCCGGCAATTTTTCGTTGCCGACAAAGATGACGCCCGTCACCACGGTAAAGAGGACGAAAACCGCAATGACGCCTTTCGCGTTTGCGTTTTTCAATATCTTAAACACGTAGTAAAAGACGAGCACGAACAGGATGATCTCCAGTGCGTCAATAAAGTCGAACGTATCGAACGCATTCGACCATGCCGTAGCGACCTTTGCAAAAAAATCATGCATCTTCCCGACTCCGAATATTTGTATACAAATATTTTACATTAAATTCGAAAAAAAATAAAGCGAATGGGCGCCTTTAGCGATCATTATTTGGGCGCAAGGCAAAAAATATATCCGAATTGGCGCGCAAAAGCGCCCCTTCCGGCGTCAGCCTGCCCTGTTTGACGGCATTGACGGCAGCGTTCAGCGAAAGAAAACACTTTTTCAGCCGCACGGGCGCAAAAGCGGAGGCACGGCGGCGGCTCATCTTGACGGCATACTCCTTCATGCCGAGCGACGACGCCGCGGCGGCGTCGCTTTGACGGAGCACGGATACATCGAACAGGGTGCGGAAATAAGAACAGAGCGCGTTGAGCAGGTTCATCTCGTCCGCCCCCTTCGCGCGCAGTTCCGCCATCACGGAAGCGTACTTGGTATAATTGCCGAGGGCGACCGCCTCCGTCATTTCGTACATCTTATAGTCGGTATCGCGGTAGACGATCTCGTCCACGTCCTCCCCGATCAGCCTGCCCCCCTTGCCCGCATAGGCGATCAGTTTTTCCGTCTCCCCCGCAACGCGGGACATATCGCCGAGACAATACCGCATCACCCGCTCGCACACCTCCGTGTCCGCGGCGACCCTCTCCCTGCGGAAACGGGTAAAGATCCAGCGCAAGACCGTCTCCTCGTCCGCACGCCCGCAGTCAACAAAGGTAACGTTGGGCGCTTTTTTGAGATCGAACCCCCTCCCCTTGGAGGAAGCGGAATTGACGATGAGCAGGATGGTGCTCGGCTGCGGATCTTCGAAATAGTCTTTCAGATAAGCCGCATACTCCCTTTCGGACGGGTACAGCCCCGTGACCTTGACGAGGCGCTTTTCGCTCACGAAAGGAAAACTCTGCGCGGCGGAAACGAGCGAACGCAGCGCTCCCCCTTTCAGTTCTGCCCCGTCATAGGCGGCAGCGTCGAGGGCGGGCTCGGCGATAAACTTTGCGCGCAGCATCTCTTCCCCGCGCGCCTTAAAATACTCTTCCTCGCCCTCAAACAAATAAATGGGTGCGGCGCCCTCTTCGAGACTCTTTTTAAACAATACGAACTTCATGGCTTGCGACCTTCCCTTTGCAGACAATTATATCACCTTTGCGCGCGATTTGCAAGTTACCCGCGGCATATACGCTGATTTTGCCCGGGGAAGCCGCAAAATATGCCTCCGCGGACGGCGTACACGCCGCGCGCACCTCCGCGTCGTATTCTTCCGCGATCAAAAGATCCGCCCCGACGTAGAGAGACGTATCGAAGCCGCCGCCCGCAACGAGGACGCGCATGCCGCCCGCGTACAGCAGCAGGCCCTCCGCGCAGACAAATTCCGCCTGCGTGCCCGCCGCGGCGAATGCCCCCGTGCATTCGCGCACCTCGATCCCGCGGAAGGCGTCCGTCATGCCGGCATCGGCGGAGATGTACGCACATCCGATGCGGGCGAAAGAATGAACGACGGCGAGCGCCCCGTCCGCTTCTTGCGCGTCACAGACGAGAAAGACGGCGGCAAGTTCGTCCGCACCCTCCTGCAGAAAAAAGCGCTCCGCATATGCGGGATCGGGCACGCCCGTGAGGACGAGGCAGCGCCCCTTCCCCTCCCCGAAAAAGAGCAAGTCCGTCCCGTAACGGGCATACATGCGCAGCGGCGCCTGCGTGAGCGCACCGCCCGACAAGAAGGAAACGGACACCGCCACCGCCGCCAAGAAAACGGCGAGCGCCGCGCGCGGCAAGGGCTTCAGCCCGATCTTGTCGGAGAGGACGAACAGGGTCAAAAAGTACAGTCCCGTGCCCGCCCCGAAAAGAAAACCGCAGAGGATCCCCGCCTTCCAATCGAAGGCGAGCACGGGCAATTGCACGAGCTCGAGCAGCTTTTCCGGCACAAAGAGCAAAACGCTCCCCGCAAAGGGGAACAGACAGGAAAGAGAGGCGGCGGCAAAGAGCAGCGCATAGACGGCGCTGACGAGGGGCACGAAGATCAGATTGAGGAGCAGCCCGAGCGCGGAGACATAGCCGAAGGCGTCCAACAGCAGCGGAAAAGTGGCGAGCTGCGCGGAAAGGCCGACGGCGACGGCGGAGGAGACCTTCTTCGGCAAAAAACGCACGCGCCCCAGGAGGCGGGAAAGGGTGCCGCCCGTGACGATGATGCCGCCCGCCGCCGCGACGGACAGGCGGAACCCAACCTGAAAAAAGTAGACCGGATCGACGAGCATCACGAGCAGGGCGGCGAGAGAGACGGCGTTGAGAGCGTCATATTTCATGCCGCACGCATCGGCAGCGGAGAGAGCCAAACACATGATCATCGCGCGCACGGAAGAGGGGGAAAAGCCGCAGACGCCCACATAAAAGAAGAGCACGGCGGCAATGACGGGCAGGCGCACCGCCGCGCGCACGCGCAGTTTGCGCATGGGCAGCGCCAAAAGCGCGTAGACGACGCCGATATGCAGCCCCGAGACGGCAAAGACGTGCGCCACGCCGCCGTAACGGAAACTGTCGAGCATCCCCTCGTCGATCAGACCGCTATCCCCCGTGAGCATGGCATAGGCGACGCGCGCCCGGCCTTCCTCCATATGCGCGAACAGGACGGAACGCATGCGGTCGCGCACCCCGCCGAAAAGGTCGAAAGATGCGCCGAGGCGCTCGATCGCCTCTGCGGAAGCGCTCGCGCGGTACTTGACCCCGTCCAAAACGGCGTTGGCGTTCACTTCTCCGTAAGAAAGAAAATCCAGCGCCTCCGGCTCCGCCGAAAAGCGGATCTTCTCTCCCGCGGCATATTCCTCGCCGCCGTAGACATAGAGATAGAGGCCCCGCCGCGGCGCATGCAGCCCTTCGGCGTCCACGATCTGCAGCCCGTCCAACGTGAGGCGGCAGCCGCCGTCGATGAACGCCAATTCGCGCACGGTACCCGTCACCGTACAAGGCGACGCATAGCGCGGCGCACTTTCGTAGTCGGCACGTTCCGCGCAAAACACGACGCCGACGCCCGCATACAACAGGAGGAACGCCGCGCAAAAAACAAGGGCGGGGATGCATTTTTGCCCCCTTTTACGGCACACGCACAGCGCGGCGGCGCACACCGCCGCCAACGGCAGCGCTCCCCACAGGGCAGCCTGCCCGAAGGTAAAGAAAAGAAAGACGGAGAGCGCCGCGGCGACGGCATACAAAAATACGGGCCTGAAATTGATGACCCGCTGCCCGGAAAACAGACATTGCCGCAAGCGCGCCGCGCCCTCTTTCATCCTTTCTCCCTCTTTACGGCGGCGGGGCGCCGCGCCGAAGCGCGGCGCCCCGCCGTCACCGTAGATCCTTCTTTTCAGCACAAACTGATCCTGTCGCTGATCGAACGAACGAACAGATTGCGCTCCACGCCCAACGCGACGCAGTTGCCGATAAATTCGATGAGCTTGTCGCTCGGCCGCGCGACCTTGAGTTCCGCGCACACGAGGGGCGCCAGTTCGTCGCCGTATACGCTCACGCGGCTTTCGAGGATGCCGCGGATAAGGGCGATCATCTCATACGGGGTGAAATCTTCCTCCGATTTGCGCACGGGGTCTTCCCCTTCCACCCGATAAAAATCGCAGCCGAGGCATTTGTCCGTCTTGCGCAGATAAATACGCCCGCACAGTTCCTCGCTTTTCAGCTCGGCAAGGCGGATGAGATTTTCCATCCGTTCCTCCACTTTGCCGCCGAATTTTTGGATGCCCAGAGAAGAGAGGCAGCGCTTCATCAAAAATTCTTTGCTGATCGGCTCCTCCGCCGCGGCGATCGCCTTGATGCGCGCCAAGATCTCCTTGTCGTTTTCGCCGCCCGTGACATAGCTTGCGAGGTTGCTGCCCTGCTCCGTTTTGGCATAGCGATAATTTTTGCGGTATTTGGCAAGATAGTCTTTGTTCCCCTTTTCCACCCCCGTAAGGCGGTCTAACATGTCCTTGATCTTTTTGATCTCCCGTTTGGGGTTGTTGATGAAATTGATGGTAAACAGGCGCGCCACGTTCCAATTGTTGAGTTTGAGCGTCTGCACCTGTAAGATGTTGCGGTCTTTCGCGCTCGAATGATAGGCAGTCTCCCCGTCGCAGACGACGGCGAGGATAAAGCGCTTTTTGTTTTTGGGATCGACGACGGCGCAATCGATCTTGAAATCGGAGATGCCGACGTCATAGCGGCATTCATAGCCGTAATTTTTCAGTTCTTCCGCGATATACTTGCCGATGCCGCTCCGGCGCGCCTTGATCTCTTCCGAATTGATGGCGAGCGTCGTCTTGCCCTTTTCGGCAAATTCGAGGAACGCCTTCAGCCCCGCGACGCCTTTGCTGTTCGTCTTGGCGAGATTGATCATCGCCGAAGTCATGGAAGAAAAGACGACCATCTCTTCCCGCGCGCGGGAAACGGCGACATTGAGGCGGCGCCAGCCGCCCAACTGATTGAGCGGGCCGAAGTTGAGCGAGACCCTGCCCGTCCTGTCCGGCCCGTAACAGACGGAAAAGAGGATGACGTCCCGCTCGTCCCCCTGCACGTTTTCGAGATTTTTGACAAAGAGGGGTTCTTCCCGTTCGTAAGCGGCGTCCTCCAACCGCTCGCGCACGAGCGCGTCCGAGAGCCTGCGCTCGATATAGTCCTGCTGCGCGGTGGAAAAGGTGACGATGCCGATACTCGAGCGGGAAAGCTTCGGATCTTTCAGGCGGCGCACCACTTCGGCGACCAGCGCCTCCGCCTCCCCTTTGTTGCGCTTGGTAAAGCCGCGGTCATAGACCCCCTCTCCGACGAGGACGAGGCGCACCTTGCTTTCGAGCGCGTCCGGTGAAGGGAACGTACACAGCTTGTTGCCGTAATACATGACGTTGGAAAAGGCGATCAGGCTCTCGTGCTTGCTTCGGTAATGCCAATTGAGGTGCTTTTCCGGCATGCTCAACGCCAGGCAGTCGTCGAGGATGCTTTCGAGATCTTCCGCGTCGAGGTTCTCCTCGTCCACATATCCCGTACTGAAAAACGAAGTCGGCGGCAGCTGTTTTGGATCGCCCACGATGACGGCATTTTTGGCGCGGGCAAGCGAACCGACCGCCTCGCAGGTAGGCAACTGCGACGCCTCGTCAAAGACGACCAGATCGAACACGTCCGCCTCTGCCGGAAGGTACTGCGCCACCGTGATGGGACTCATCAACATGCAGGGCGCAAGTTTTTTGAGAAGCTCCGGGATCTCCGCAAAAAAGCCTTTGAGCGTCATGCCGCGCATATTACTCTTGAAAATGCGTTGGAAGGAAAGCACTTCCAGGCTCAGTCCCCCTTCCGTAGAAGTCGTGGGCAGATCGGCGATCAGTTTGCCGCGGATATGCTCCTTGGACAGGCGGGAAAATTCCTCGTCCAAACGGCGGAACTGCTCGATCTTGTCCTCGAGCACGGAGGCTGAAAATTTGGAGAGCACGGGGTCGGCGCCGATGTTCGTCTCGATAAAATTGCGATATACGTTTTTGCGGAAGCTGCTCAGGATGTTGTCCGAAGTCACCCCGCCCGATTCGAGGGAATCGGTCACAAAAGACAGCCCTTCCCGCCCGAGATCGGCGGAAAGTTTTTTATACAGGCACCACGCGGGGAGCATATCGATATTGTCGATCAGCGCGCCCGCCTTGATGCCGAAGTAATCCAGGATGTCCTCGTCGGCATATTTTTCGCGGGAAGCGGCGACCGTCCGCACGAACTCTTCCATGCTGCCCCGAAAACCGTCGATCGCCTTGTTCAGGCCGTCAAGCACGGGCACGGCATACCCGCCCGTTACCGATTTGACGCACACGCTGTTGAAACTGTCCGCGTTATAATCCATGAACACGCCCTCGGCGAGCGCATGCATCTCGCGCAGGGCTTCCAAAAACTCGTCGCGGCGGCGGAAATTGATCTTTCCTCCGCGGTCGGTAAAGTTCGCGGAAAGCCCCGTGTTCGTCCTGACGAGCTGCAGGTCTTCATAGATCTGCGCCACGATGCCGATGTATTTGAGTTCCTCCCCTTCGGCAAGTTTGTTGACGGACGCGCGGCGCAGCCGTTTGGCAAGGGTGGAAAGCAGCTTGGAGCTCCTGTAATGGCTCCCCCAATTGTCCAGTTCCTGTTCGATGACGGCGGGATCCGCGTCGATGTCGATGAGCGCCTTGAAATTTTTGAAATAGTTGTCGAGCAGCCTGTCAAGACGGCGGTTTGCGTTGAAAAAGACATAAAATTCGCTCTCTTCGCAGCCGAAATATTTTCCGATCTCCTCCCCGCGCAGCGTGCGGATGAGCTGCACGAGGGTGGAAAGTTTTTTCAGCGTAAACGTGCTCATCCTCTGCCGGTAAAAGTCGAGGAAGAGGCTGAGATAGTTTTTAAGATGCCGGATCTCCGCGAGAAGCACCTCCGCCGAATAATAGACGCGGTTGCGCACGCCGTTATCGTATTCGGTCAGGTTGACGTTGTCAAAAGGCGAACGGTACGCCCCGCCGCAGCTTTTGGCGGCGGCGGAAACGTCGAGCAAAAGCTGCTCGTAACGTTCCAGTTTTTCCCGCGTGAGGCTGTCATAGAAGGTGCTTTCGATGTCGAGCACGTCGGGCGCGTTTTTGTTGCGTTCGTAAATGAGGATGGCGTCATAGACGGATACGCCGAGGCGGCGCATCCTGTGCAGGGCATAGACGGGTTCGTTGAGCGCCTTGCGCACATCGGCGATCTGCCCTGCCTTGGCGGCAAAGTCCGCCGCCTGCTCCTGCGCGGGCAAAGACAGCGTGGCGTCCAGCTTTTTCAAAAGTTCCGCCTTATCCAGCTTATTGGAGTGCACCTCGAGGCAAAAATCACCCAAACCGACGGAATCCAGCCTCTTTTTGACGACGGAGAGCGCCGCCTGCTTTTCCGCGACGAACAGCACCCGTTTGCCCCTGTTGAGGCAATTGGCGATGATGTTGGTGATCGTCTGGCTCTTGCCCGTTCCGGGCGGCCCGTGCAGGACAAAACTCTTCCCTTCCGCCGCCTCCGCGATGGCGGAGAACTGCGAACTGTCCGCCATCAGCGGCATGAGGATCTCGTCGGGGGCATAATCGTCCTCCGCCTTGTCCTCAAACACGTTGTTTTCGATCTCCAGGCGGTTGTTCAGCAGCGACCTGACCAGCCCGTTTTTGCGGAATTTGTCGATATTTTTACGGACGTCGTTCCACATCGCGAAACGCGCGAAGGAAAAGCCGGCAAGATACACTTCATCGAGCACGTCCCAGCGCGCCATGTTGAGGATCTCCATGCGCACCATGGCGAGGATCTCGGAGATCCGGATGCCGCCGGAAATGTTTTCCAGCCCGCGGATGTCGATCTTAAATTCGCGCAGCAAAAATTCGAGCAGCGTGCTGTTGAATTGCGTCTCCTCTTCCGTCACCGTCAGCGAAAAACCCTTGCCCCCCTTCCCGACGGAGATCTTGACGGGCACGAGCACGAGCGGGGCATACTTCGCCTCGGACGATTCTGCCTCATACCATTTGAGGAAACCAAAGGCGAGGAACAGGACGTTGGCGCCCGCCTCCTCCTCCGCCGTCTTTGCCTTTTTGCCGAGAAAGCGCAAAATATCCGTCATCTCGTTCTTTTCGGAAAAGGCGCGCAGCCGCTTGTTTTTCAATTCTACGCGGATGAGTTCGGAGAGGACGGACAGTCCCTTCTTTCCGCCGAAATAGGGATCCTGCGGCAGCACGGCGCGCACGTCCGACGTCTTTTCGAGCAGGGCGAACGGCTCTCTCTCCTCGAGCGCCGCATACGTCTCGTTCAGGTCGGCGGAGAGGATGTGCAGCGCGTTCTTTGCGGGATTAAAGTTGAGCAGCGCATTTTTCAGGGAGAGATCCAAAAGCCTCCTCTCCCACTGTTTGTTCTTGGTCGTCTTGCCGTCCAGGCTGAGTTTTTTCTGCCCGGCGATGCTCTTGGGCGCCGCTTCGACGTTCATGTCCTCGTCCGCGAGCAGCTCGTACCCCTTGATGCCCTTGACCTTGAGCGGCAGGGGCAAGATGCGCCCGAGGCGGCAGCGCTTAACGTCGATCACGGTATCGTAATAACCCGTCTCCAGCTTCTGCGCGAAGTGCTTTTCGGAGACGGTGTAGTTGACGTTGCGCCCCGCGAACACGTCCTCGGCGTCGATCATGCTGATATTGTTGATCCCGTCGGAGATATACTTTTGCAAGAGGACGGCGTCCTCGCTCACGCTCTCCGAAAAACAGTTTTCATACAGCCACGCGCCGCAGCTGACGCCCTTTTGCCCCACTGCGAGCACGGGATGCAGCCCCGCACATTCAAAGCAGGAAGCGAGGAAGAGCGACAGTTCGAAGGAAGTGCTCACCCTGTTTTTAAGGATCTTAGAGATATCCCCCACGGGCACGGGATCGTCGTAGCTGTATTCCGCGGCAGATTTTTCGATAGAATATTTTTTGACGGCGGCGTAGATCGCCGCGCAGATGCGGCGGATCTTATTTTTATCCCCCTCCTGATACCCGCGCCATTCGCAGGGAACTTCCCACTTTTTCAGCGTCTCCTGCGCGTCGGAGAGGACGCGCAGGCAATCGGCGATCTTGGGGCGGCAGAAACAGGAAAGAAGCGCGGCGTTTCCGCCCCTGCCGCTCCAATAGTCGAAGGGAAGCACGGTCACTTCCGCCTTCGCCTCGCAAATGAGGTCTTTGCCGTGCAAGACGCGCATGGTGACGGCAGAGACGGCGATCTGCGAGATCTCCGTCAGATACAGGGGGGAAACGACGTTTTCCGCGGCGATCTCCACGGTGCTTTCAAAGGGAAGCACGTCGAGATGTTTGGAAAAGGGCAAGATCAGCCCGTCCGAACTTTCCACAACGACGTCGAGATCCTCGACGGCTTCCGAACCCGTATTGACGAGCTGAAAGGACAAAAAAAGCGGCACACGGTTAAAATAATCCGCGTATCCGATAAATTGCTGCAGCTTGTAGCGCAACGAAACGTTCTCTTTCAGAAGCGTTTTCGCCGATTTTTTCCCTGCCATACCGACCTCCCCTCTGTATTTTTCCCGAACAATATATTGCAAAGGAACAATAGGAACCACGCCTTTTGCGGATCTTTTGTGCGCCTTGCCGTTCATCGTCTTTGCAATACGCAAACGGGCAAGGCTTCAACAAAGCATGAGCGCCCCGGTTTCCGCTTTTGATCGGGTCCGTATCTCTCCCTTACAGTATAGCATATTTTCCGCATTTTGGCAAGCGGCTAAACAGCCCGCCGCCCGTTCAGGCGCCTTTGCGCCCCTTCTCCCACGCGTCTGCAAACATGAGCACTTCTTCGTACGAGCGCGCCGTAAAATCGGGACGGACAGACCCGGCATCCCCGCCCGCAGGGCAATACCAAATGCAGGCTATGCCCGCATTGTTGGCGCCCGCAATGTCCGACGTGAGCGAATCGCCGATCACAAGGCAGTCTTCCCTGCGCAGCCCGCGCCCGTCGATAAGATGGTCGAAAAAGCGGCGGTCGGGCTTTTTATAGCCGATCTCGTCCGAAATACAGACGCCGTCGAAAAAATTTTCCAATCCGAGAGAGGCGAGCCTGCCGTACTGCGCGGCGGGCGTGCCGTTGGTAACGAGAAAGACCCTGCCCCTCCCCTTCAGCGCCGACAAAAACTCCCGCGCCCCTTCCAAAAGATACCCCGTCTTGCAGAGAGTATCGAAGTAAACGGCGTTGACCGCCGCCGCGTCCGCGCCCGACCCGTACAGGGAAAGAAAGCGGGAAAACCTCTCCTGCATAAGTCGTTTTTTATCCACTTCTCCCCGCTCGTATGCCCGCCACAATTCGTCGTTGATGCGCTTATACGCCCCGTACATCTCCTCGCGGTAGGGCAAGCCGAAGGCTTGCAGCGCCCCGGCGAGGCTCTCCTTGGACGAACGGACGAAGTCGAGCACCGTTTCGTCCGCGTCCAGCAAAAACTCAGCCATCTTTCCCCTCCTCGATGATCGCAAGCTCTTTCAGCGCGCGCGTATAGGCGATGTACTTTTCGTTTGCCGTCATATCCGCGTCGGCGACCGCCACGCAGGTAAACTCCAATCCCTTCGATTCGTACACCGTCATGAAATTGATCTTCTTTTTGGAAATTTTGCCCGTTTCCGCGAGGACGTTATAGCTTTTTCTCGCATATTTGGCGCGGTTCCTTTCGGAGACGATGACCGCCTTCAGCCCCTTTTTGTCACGGAAAAACCCGCTGACGCCGCGCACGCCCACCCGCTGCACGGGCGGCCCGTCGAAGCCGACGGGCAGCATATCCTGCCCCAACGTTTCTGCGACAAAATCCACGATCTGGTTGGTGTTGCGGTAATTCCTGTCCAAGCGATAGACGGTGCCCGGAAGCCCTTCCCAGTCCTTCAGCCCGCGGAAAGGCGTAATATTCTGTCCGAGGTCGCCGTAAACGTTGAAGGAGGCGTCCGGATTGATGCGCTTGAGCAGGGCGTATTCGTTGGAGGAGATGTCCTGCCCCTCGTCCACGAACACCATGCCGAAGCGCGGCTCGAGCGGGCGGTCGAGCAGCGTCAGGACGAGGCACAAAACGTACGCGTCGCTTTTGAACAATCCCCTGCCCACGCGGTAGCGGTTTTTGACGGTGCGCACGATATCTTTATAGAAGAGGCGCGCCAGTTCAAGATGGGTGCCGCACCTGCCGATCTTTTCAAAATACGGATCCCCCTTGAGCGCTTCAAAAAATTCGAGGAAGGCGGAGAACGCATCCCCGATGCGGCGCACGCGTTCCGCCGTCTTTGCCGTCTCGGCGAGCAGTTCTTTGCGCCGGGCGATGCGTTCGGCATACGTCTCCACTTCCACGCCGTTTTTATGGATCTTGTACCTTTTCAGATCGGCGATCTCCCGTTCGATCGTCTCGGCAAGCGCCGCAAGGTCGGCAAGCGCGCCGCCGATCACCTGCTCTTGCCGGGAAGAAATATAGGCGCCCGCCCGATAAAGGGCGAGGATGCGCCCGTAAAAATATCCCTGTTTTTTGATCTTGTCGCTCGCGAGCGTGAGGGAGAAAAATTCTTCCGCCGCCGTCACCTCGTTCATCAAAGAGCGGAAAGGCTTTGTGTAGTACAGACCCCCTTCCGCCTTTTCCTTGATCTCCCCGAGCACGGCGCGGCGCACGCGCACGCTCGCGTTGCGGATGTAAGAAAATTCTTCCAGCTGCCCGCGCAGCCCCGCCGCAAGCCCCGCCGCCGTCTCCTTACACTCTTCGCTCAAAAACATCCCCGCGAGCCCGTCGTAGATCTTGCCAAGCTTTTTTTGCACATCGCGCATAAACGCGTCCGAATAAATATAAGCGGCATACTCGGGCGGCATCTCTTTGAGGTTGATCTTATCCGAAATGTCCACGCCTTCATTTTTGAGAAGCTGCAAAAAATATTCGTCGATGGTATACGTCTTGACCTTTTCCAATTCCAAAACGGCGGAAAGTTCGTCGATGAATGCGTTGAACGAATCGCTCGGCGTGATGACGAGCACGTCTCGCGGGGTCAGCTTTTCGTTGTTGTACATCAAAAAACTGAGGCGGTGCAACAAGATCATCGTCTTTCCGCTGCCCGCGCACCCCTGCACGACAAAGCTGTCCCGCTCGGGTTTGGTGATGATCTCGTACTGCTTTTCCTGGATGGTCTCGATGATGTCGGAGATCTCCGACTGCTCCTTTTTCTCCTTTAAGATCTCTTTTAAAAAGGGATCGAAGATGATCTCCTCGTCGCGGCCGGCGATCTCTTCCTTGGTCAGATAGTCGCGAAGGCTGAGGTACTCGTTCTTGAAATCGATGAGTTTGCCGTTCGACGTGCGCAGAGCGCGGCGCAGGATGAGTTTATAATCGTATTCGTTGATGGAAAAATTGATCCGACTCTTCTGATAGTATTTCCGCGCAAGCGGCGCGCGCCAATCCACGATCTCAAGATCGATGTCCCCACGCTTGCCGATATAATAGCTGTTGTATCCTTCTCGATCGTCCACGAGATCCATGCGCGCAAAATACGGCTCGACGAAAAATCCCTTAAAACTTTCAATCTCCGCCCGCCAGCCCTTGATCTGCGCGTTCAGCCCGATGACGGTGCGGTAATTTTCCGCGGAAAATTCCTCCGCCGCCTTGATCTTTTCGATCTCCTCGCGATTTTGCTTGATCTGCAATTTTCTCTTGTTGATATAGAGGAGCTTCAAAAGAGTCATCACCGCGTAGACGTGCAGCTCCTCATAGGAGCGCTGCTTCTCCCCGTCCAACAGGTCGAGGAAGAACTGTTTGTCCGGCTGCTTATGGCTCTTGATCAGCCCGTACAGTTGTTCGATGGTCAGATCCTGCATGCTTTTCCCCACATCGTTCCGCCCGCGCGGGCGGAGCAAAATGCTATTGATTCAGTATAGCACACATTTTCCGAAAAAGAAATACCTTTGCGAAAATTTTCACAAAGGTATTTCAATAAACAACATTTTATTGTATTTTGTCTATAAAAAACGGGCAACAAACTGCCGTACCGCAGAAAAAACTCACTCCCACTCGATCGTGCCGCAGGGCTTGGGGGTCAGATCGTACAGAACGCGGTTGACGCCCTTCACTTCCTTGGTGATGCGGTCGGTGATGTGCTGCAAAAGCGCAAACGGCACGTCTTCGACGGTCGCCGTCATCGCGTCCACCGTGTTGACCGCGCGGATGATGACGGGATATTCGAAAGTGCGCCTGCCTTCCTTCACGCCGACCGACTTGAAATCGGGCACGACGGTAAAGTACTGCCACACCTTGCCTTCCAGCCCGTTCTTTGCAAACTCTTCGCGCAGGATCGCGTCCGATTCGCGCACGTATTCCAGCCTGTCGCGGGTGATCGCGCCAAGGCAGCGCACGCCCAAGCCGGGCCCGGGGAAGGGCTGACGGTAGACCATGTTGTCGGGAAGCCCGAGCGCCTTGCCGACGACGCGCACTTCGTCTTTAAAAAGGAATTTGAGCGGCTCGACCAGTTCGAATTGCAGATCGTCGGGAAGCCCGCCCACATTGTGATGCGCTTTGACGGGGCCGCTTTCCAAAATATCCGGATAAATGGTGCCCTGCGCCAAAAATTCGATGCCGTCGAGCTTTCTCGCCTCTTCCTCGAACACGCGGATAAATTCCGCGCCGATGATCTTGCGCTTTTTTTCGGGTTCCGCAACGCCCGCAAGTTTCTCCAAAAACCTGTCCGCGGCGTCCACATAGACGAGGTTGGCGTTCATCCGGTTTCTGAACACCTCGACGACCTGTTCGGGTTCCCCCTTGCGCAAAAGCCCGTGGTTCACGTGCACGCACACGAGATTTTTGCCGATCGCCTTGATGAGGAGCGCCGCCACGACGGACGAATCCACCCCGCCCGAAAGGGCGAGCAAAACCTTTTTGTCCCCCACCTGTTCTTTGACCGCGGCGACCTGTTCGGCGATGAACGCCTCCGCAAGTTCCTCCGTCGCGATGCGCGCCATGTTTTCGGGACGCTTGTTGTTTTCCATGATCTATCCTCCGTAATACGATTTTATCCTCTTTTATCCGCCCGCAAAAAAGGCGCCTCCACCTTCTGCGAGAGCAGCTGCCCGTATCGGTCGGGGCGGCGATAGGCATTGCCCATCGCCTCGCTGCGGCGGTATCTTCGCAACATGCCGAGGTCGATCTCCGCCACATACGCCCCTTCCCCTTCGGGCGCTTCCAAAACGCACATATCGCGCGCGCACGCCTCGCCGCGCAGCCACGCGACCCCGTCGAACACGGCGGAATGACCGTTGCAGTCGGGCTGCCCCGCAGGATAATTGCATGCCGCCACAGCCAGCATATTTTCATATGCGCGCGTGCGCAGTGCCGACAGGCGGTTGATCTCCAACGGGCAGGCGTTGGGCACGAGGATCACCTCCGCCCCTTTGAGCATCAGGATGCGCGCGCTTTCGGGAAATTCTCTGTCGTAACAGATCATCGCGCCCACTTTGACCGTACCTTCCGCCGTATCCAGGTCACACACGCTAAAATCGTCCCCGGGCGTCAGGTACCGCTCCACATCAAAATCGCAGGTATGCACTTTGGAATAGTGCAGCACCTCGCGCCCGAAGCGGTCATACAGGCAAAAGGAATTCTTCGGCAGCAGGGCGCTGTTTTCCAAAAAGGTGATGCCGACCGCCATCTGCAATTCCCTCGCCAGCCTCGCGAACGAGCGCACGAACATCCCGCCGTAGGAGACGCCGAGTTTTCTGATCCTCTCCGGGTCGGCGGGCAGACGATAGCCGCAGCTCCACATTTCAGGAAACAGCGCAATATCCGCGCCCGCCGCCTTTGCGCGGCGGCAGTATTCTTCCCCTTTTTTTCGGTTTTCCTCTTCACCGCCCGCGGGCAGTATCTGCAAAAGCGCGATCTTCATCCTCTCCACCTCGGCAGTCCTCTCTTTTTGCCCGCGGCGGCAAACTTATTCCCATTCGATGGTCGCGGGCGGTTTGCTCGTGATGTCGTACACGATGCGGTTGGCGTGCGGCACTTCGTTGATGATGCGGGAAGAAATGCGCTCCAATACGTCGTAAGGGATGTGCGCCCAGTCCGCCGTCATCGCGTCCACGCTCGTCACCGCGCGCAGGGCGATGACGGGTTCGTACGTCCTCGCGTCGCCCATGACGCCCACCGTATTCGTGGAGGTGATGACCGCAAAATACTGCCAGATCTCCCCGTTCAGCCCCGCTTTTGCGATCTCTTCGCGCAGGATATAGTCCGCGTCGCGCAGGGTCTGCAATTTTTCTTCGGTCACTTCGCCCATGATGCGTATCGCGAGCCCCGGCCCCGGGAAGGGCTGGCGCTGCACGACGGAATCGGGAAGCCCGAGCTCCGTCCCGACTTTGCGCACCTCGTCCTTAAACAGATCGCGCAGAGGCTCGACGATCTCTTTGAAATCGACGACGGAAGGAAGCCCCCCGACGTTGTGGTGGCTTTTGATGACGGCGGAAGCGCCCTTGCCGCTCTCGATAACGTCGGGGTAGATCGTCCCCTGCACCAAAAAGTCGACCGCGCCGATCTTCTTCGCCTCTTTTTCAAACACTTTGATGAACTCTTCTCCGATGATCTTGCGCTTTTTTTCGGGGTCGGAAACGCCCTTCAATTTGGAAAGGAACAGCTCGCGCGCGTTCGCTTTGACGAGGTTCATCCCCAATTTATCGCGGAACACCGAAACGACCTCCTCCGCTTCGCCCTTGCGCAACAGCCCGTGATCGACGAAAACGCAGGTGAGGTCATCGCCCGCCGCGCGGTGCACGAGGGTCGCGGCGACGGCGCTGTCGACCCCGCCGCTCATCGCGCAGAGCACCTTTTTGCCCGCAAGTTTGCTCTTGAGCGCGGCGACCTGTTCGTCCACGAAATTCGCCATCGTCCAGTCGCCCTTCGCCTTGCAGACGCCGTAGAGGAAGTTTTTGAGGATCTTTTCCCCTTCGAGCGTGTGGTGCACCTCGGTATGGAACTGGATGCCGTAGATCTTTTTTGCGGCGTTTTCGAAAGCCGCCGCGGGACAGGTCGCCGTGCGCGCGCTCACGCGAAAGCCGGGCGGCACTTCGCTCACATAGTCGGTATGGCTCATCCAGCAGATGTTTTTTGCCGCCACGCCCGCAAAGAGAGCGCTCTGCGTATCATAGCGGATCTCGCACTTGCCGTATTCGCGCGTGTCCGCGTGCGTCACCTTTCCGCCCAATTTGCGGGCGATGAGCTGGCATCCGTAGCAAATACCGAGCACGGGGACGCCGAGCGAAAATATTTCCGCGGGCACGTCGGGAGCGCCCGCCTCGTACACGCTGTTCGGCCCGCCCGTGAAGATGATGCCGACGGGCGCATATTCTCTGATCTTTTCTATCCCCGTGCCGTACGGCAAAAGATCGCAGTACACGCCCAGTTCGCGCACCCGCCGCGCGATAAGCTGGTTGTACTGTCCGCCGAAGTCGAGGATCAATATCTTTTCATGCTGCATAACGTTTTCGCCTCATACCGCATGCACAAAAGAATGTACCGCATAAAAACGCGGTACATTGCTCTTGGCCGATGCTTACAGCCCCCTCGGGCTGTAGTTGGGTGATTCTTTGGTGATGGAGGTGTCGTGCGGATGGCTTTCGATGAGGGAAGCGTTGGTGATGCGCACGAAGCGCGCTTCCTTTCTCATCTCGTCGATGGTGTGCATGCCGCAATACCCCATCCCGGCACGCAGCCCGCCGAGCATCTGATAGACGATGTCCGCCAGCCTGCCGCGATAAGGCACCCTGCCTTCCACCCCTTCGGGCACGAACTTTCTCGCGCCTTCCTGGAAATAGCGGTCGTTTCCGCCCGCTGCCATCGCGCCGAGTGAACCCATGCCGCGATAGACTTTGAAATTTCTTCCCTGATAGATCTCGATCTCGCCGGGGCTTTCCAGCGTGCCCGCGAACAGGCTGCCGATCATGACTACGGAAGCGCCCGCGCCGAGTGCCTTGACGATATCGCCGCTGTATTTGATGCCGCCGTCCGCAATGATGCGCTTGCCCATCTTGTCCGCCTGCTCCGCGCAGTCCATGATCGCCGTGAGCTGGGGCATGCCGATGCCCGCCACGATGCGTGTCGTGCAGATGGAGCCGGGCCCGATCCCCACTTTGACGACGTCCGCGCCCGCGTCGAAGAGCGCCTTCGTCGCCTCCGCCGTCGCCACGTTGCCCGCGATGACGGGAAGATCGGGGAATTTCGCCTTGATCTGCGAGACCTCTTCCAACACCCCTTTCTGATGGCCGTGCGCCGTGTCCACGGTGATCACGTCCACCTTCGCCGAGACGAGCGCCGCGATGCGCTCCATCGTGTCGGGCGCGCGCCCGACCGCCGCCCCGGCAAGCAGCCTGCCGTTTTTATCCCTTGCGGAATTGGGATATTGGATGCTCTTTTCGATGTCCTTGATGGTGATCAGCCCTTTCAGGTAGCCGTCTTTATCGACGATGGGCAGTTTTTCGATGCGATGCTTGCCCAAGATCTTCTGCGCTTCTTCCAAAGAAGTGCCGACGGGCGCGGTGACGAGATTTTCCTTCGTCATCACGTTGTCGATGGGCTGGTCGTAATTGGATTCAAAGCGCAGGTCGCGGTTGGTCAGGATCCCGACGAGTTTGCCGCTTTTGGTGATGGGCACGCCGCTGATCTTGTAGCGCTCCATGAGCGCGACCGCCTCACGCACGGAATTTTCCGGAGAGAGGAAGAACGGGTCGGTGATAACGCCGTGCTCGCTCCTCTTGACCTTATCCACCTGAGAAGCCTGCTCCTCGATGGTCATGTTTTTATGGATGATGCCTATGCCGCCTTCGCGTGCGATCGCGATCGCGAGCTTGCTTTCCGTGACGGTATCCATCGCCGCGCTCATGAGCGGGATGTTCAGCCGCAGATCGTCCGTCAGGCGGGTGCGCAGATCGACCGTGCTCGGCAACACGTCCGAAGCCGAAGGGATCAGCAACACGTCGTCAAAAGTCAGACCTTCTTTCACAATTTTGTTCATAAGCCGTCTCCTTGCCTTTTTATCTATCTCGTAAAACGAAAACGAATTTGTGCGCGGCATTCACTGTCCGCAAAAATTTTCCAGCACCGCGACGAGCCCGTTATAGTTCGCCGCGTCCTCTTCCGCGCTTTCCCCCTCAAAAACGATGCTGACTTCGATGCTTTTCAGCCTTTCGAGCACGCGGGCGGCAAACGCCGTATCCTCCCGCTGCACGGCCGTCATCGCCAGCGTCACGGCGGCATTGTCCCTCGTAAACGTCTCGCTGTTGAGCGCAAACGCCGTCTCCAGCGCTTTATCCTCCTCGCCGATACTATACTGCGACACGGCGACGATGCCGGAAATATACTGCGCATATGCCGCCAGCCCGCTGTCCGCGTCCGCTTCGTCCCGCCCGCGGCAATACTCCTCGTAATCGGCGCGCGCCATCAGCCGCTCGCCGTAATCGGCGGCAGTATCCCAACTCTCCGTAAAATAGGCGCGCTCCACCACGTCCGCAAGGTCGTCTATCCCGTTGGAACGCTCGTAGACGGAAACGGCGTAGCGCGCGGCGGCCTTATCCATCCCGCAAAAGTCGGTCACTTCCACCATGACGGAAGGGAAAAAGATGGTGAACACGCCAAACAATATGAAAAGCAATGCGATCAGACAGGCGAGCGTGATACCCGCCGTCTTGGCGATGAGTTTTCCCAAAACAGCTCCGTAAATACCCTGTCCGCCAAAGGCGGAACCTGAATTTGATTTATTTTACCACACGCGCGTAAAAAAAGCAACTGCCTGCGCGAAAAAAACCGCTTTCCGACGCAAAAAACGGAGCGCGCCGCATATCGCGGCGGAAAAATTGCATATAGTAGAAAAAAGGCGGCGGCAAAGCGCCCGCCGCGCGGAGGATGTAACATGAAAAAAGCGGCGTATACGGCGGTACTTTCCGCCCTACTTTTCCTTTTGATCGGCTGCGGCGGCAGCGGCCTCGCCGAGCGGGTATCCGAATACAGGAGCCTATTGTATTCGGCGGAAGCGGACGGCGCTTCTCTCGAAGCGTCCTATTCCCTGCGGGAATATCCCTATGCCGCGGACGGCGTAGCGGCAAAGACGGAACCGCTCTTCGAAGTGCGCGCTTCCCTGCCCGACAGGACGCTCACTTACACCCTGTCGTTCGAAAGCGGCGGCAAACGCTACGGGGGAGAAATGAACTTCGACAGCGTGCGGCAACAGTTCACATACTCCGAAAGCCTGCCCGAACCCGCGGAAGAACAGCTCGTCTTTACGGTCTCCGCCGAAGGGGAAAACGCGCCCTCTTATACATTTACGGCGGCGCGCACCGCGGGCGGGCTGCCCCTATCCGCACTGCTCGATGCCGTCGGCAAAAGCCAAAAAGAGGCTCTGTCCGGCTTTGCGGGCGAAAATTTCGACGGAGAGATCTACGTCCGCCTCCTGAAGCAGGGGGAACGCAGCTTCTATTATGTCGGCTTTATCGACCGCTCGGGCAACTGCCTCGCCTTCCTCGCCGACGCCGACACGGGAGAAGTGCTTGCAAGCAAAGGCCCGTGAGCGCGTCCGCCCGACGGCGCAGCTCTCCTCTTTTTACCCGTCTTTCCGTCCGGAAAGGGCGGGCGGCAAGGCCTTTGCCCTGCCGCCCGCCCTTTCCCTTACTGCAAAAAGTCGACCAGTATGCGGTTTTGCACGTACAGATATTCGTCCTTGATGCGGACGCGGCCCTGTTCCGTCTTTTCAATAAAGCGGATATTCTTTTTGATCGCGCCCTCAAAATCGCGGTCGAATTCGCTGCCGAACTCCCTCTTATACTCCGCCGCGGACAATCCTTCCGCCGTGCGCAGCGCCAACATCACTTTTTCGAACTTCGCGTCCTCTTCGGAGATGACCTCGTCGTCCACGACGGGATAATGGTCGGTGAGGATACATTTGATATATTCATCGAGGTCGCGCGTATTGGTAAAACGCCGCCCGAACAGAAAAGAACTTGCCGCCACCCCGAAGCCGAGATATTCACCCCTGCGCCAATAGTTCAGGTTATGGCGCGATTCCCTGCCGGGAAGGGCAAAATTGGAGACCTCGTAGCGGCGGTACCCGAAAGAAGAGAGGAGCGCATACGTACGGGCATACAGGTCGGCGACCTCGTCGCCGTCGGGCAATTCACCGTTGAGATAATCGGTATAGAGGGGCGTGCCGTCCTCAGGCGTGAGCGCATATACGGAAATGTGGCTTGCGCCTTGATCATGTATGAGGCGCACCGTCTTTTCTACGTCCGCAAACGTCTGTCCCTTCAAGCCGATCATCACATCCGCGTTAAAATTTTCCCCCTTAAGGAGTTTGCACGCCTCAACGAAATCCGCGACGGTGTGCACCCTGCCCAATTCTTCGAGCTGCGCGTCCACCGCCGTCTGCAGCCCCACGGAAAAACGGCCGATCCCTGCGCGACGATACGCATCGATCTTTTCCCGATCGACCGTGCCGGGATTGAGTTCGACGGTCACTTCCGCCCCTTCCGCGAGCCGAAAACAGCTCCGTATCCCGTTCATGCAGCCGACGATCCATTTCGCATCGATGACCGAAGGCGTCCCCCCGCCGAAATAGACGGTATCGAACACCTTGCCCTTGCACGAAGGGGCGCGCAGCTTCATCTCTTTATACACGCACGCCATGTATGCCTCGGCAAATCCGATCTTGCCGGGATAGGAAGTAAAATCACAATACCTGCACTTTGCCTTGCAGAACGGGATATGGATGTAGATACCCGCCATAATGCCTCCAAAATCAAATCATGTCACACAGAGTACTTGATAACGCGTCAAAATACGGGTTCCCAACGATACTTTTGCATGTCGACGCGATAATATCCGTCGCTTTCGGATACCTCGACCCCTTCCGCTTCCAACAGCTTTTTCTGCACGGAGTCCCCGCCGAATGCAAAAGCGGGAGCAAGCCGCCCTTCACGGTTGACCACCCTGTGACAAGGTATTACGCCCGGCATAGGATTCACGTGCAACGCATATCCCACCGCGCGGGAAGAACGCGGGCTTCCGCAAAGGCGCGCGATCTGGCCATAACTTGCCACTTTACCCGCGGGGATGCGGCACACCGCCTCGTAGACGAGCGCGAAAAAATTTTTACCGTTCGGGTCACGGAAGGCGGCAGCCATCACGCCTCACCCCCGCCGGCAAACAACGGCAGCAGAGACATGAGATCGCGCACCGCCGCGGCCCCTTCGGGCACGGGATCTCCTTTGCGGTTCAGCCAAACGGAGAGCAAGCCCGCACTGCGTGCGCCTTCGTGATCGTTGACGAGCGAATCACCGACGTAGAGGGTGCGCTCCGGACGCAGCCCGAACTTTTGCATCCCTTTGCGGAAGATCCCCTCCCTCGGTTTATATTCACGGGCATCCTCACTGGTAAAGACCCCCTTCGGGTGCAAACCGTGCAGGGAGAGGGCTTTATACAGCTGCATATTGTCGATGTTGGAGAGGATATAATACGGCAGCGGGCACGCGCGCACAAAGCAAACGGCATCCGCAAAGATCGGAGAAGTCTCCGCAAAGGAGACGACTTCCTCCGCCAACGCCGCGGGATCGGGGCCGCTTGCGCCCGTCTCTTGCTCCATCCACGCAAAGACATCCGGGTAGATCTCTCTCTGCAAGCGGAACGCCGCCCCGTACGCAGCATCGCAGCGGGCTCGAAAGCCCGTCCACCACAGGGACGCGATCTTTTCCCGCTCCGCCCTTGCGCCGCAGCGCCTCATCTTCTCCGCAATGCTATCGAGCAAGGCATCACTCTCCTCGACGACCGTTCCGTAAAAATCCAAAACGACGGCGTCGATCGCTCCGATCCGATATTTTTTACGATCTATGTCTGACATAATACACCGTTACCGTCATTTATTCGTCTTTAATATGGACATAAACACTTCGCTCGGCACCTCGACGGAACCGATGCTGCGCATGCGCTTTTTCCCTTCTTTCTGCTTTTCGAGCAGCTTCTTTTTGCGGGTGATGTCGCCGCCGTAACACTTGGCGAGCACATCTTTGCGCACCGCCTTGACCGTCTCGCGGGCAATGATCTTACCCCCCACCGCCGCCTGGATGGGGATCTCGAAGAGTTGGCGCGGGATCGCCTCTTTGAGATTTTCGGCAAGTTCCCTGCCGCGCGGATACGCCCTGTCCTTATGCACGATCATGGAGAGCGCGTCGCACACATCGCCGTTGAGCAGGATATCCAGTTTGACGAGCTCGCTCCGTTCATAGCCGATCAATTCATAATCAAAGCTCGCATAGCCGCGCGTGCGCGATTTGAGCTGGTCGAAAAAGTCGTAGATGATCTCGTTGAGAGGGAGGGTGTACAACAGCTTGACGCGCTTTTCGTCGAGATAGGTCATATCTTTGAACACGCCGCGTTTGTCCTGACAAAGATCCATGATCGAGCCGATATATTCGGGCGGAGAATAGATCTCCGCTTTGACGAGCGGCTCCTCCATATATTCGATGTCCGTCTGATCGGGCAAATGCGAGGGATTGTCCACAAACAGCTCCTCCCCATCCGTCTTATGCACCTTATAGGAGACACTGGGCGCCGTCGTGATGATGTCGAGGTTGAACTCCCTCTCGATGCGCTCCTGGATGATCTCCATGTGCAAAAGGCCCAAAAAACCGCAGCGAAACCCGAAGCCGAGCGCGACAGAGGTGTCCGGCTCAAAAATGAGAGAGGCGTCGTTGAGCTGCAGCTTGAGGAGGGCGTCTTTGAGATCGCCGAACTTGCTGCCGTCCAGCGGATAGATCCCGCAAAAGACGACGGGCTGCACCTTTTTATAGCCGGGGAGAGGCTCTGCCGCAGGCCTGACCGCATCCGTCACCGTATCGCCGACAGCGACGTCCTGGATGGATTTGATGCTCGCCGCGATATAGCCGACCTCCCCCGCGCGCAGGATCTCTTTCGGTGAAAGTTTAGGGCTGAACGCACCCACTTCGGTGACGTCGTACTGCTTATCGGAACGGAAAGTCCGGATGAGATCCCCCACCTTGACGCAGCCGTCTTTGACGCGCACGAAGAGGATGACTCCTTTGTAATTGTCATAATAACTGTCAAAGATGAGCGCTTTGAGCGGCGCCTCCGTGTCCCCGTCGGGGGGCGGGATATGCGCCACGATCGCCTCGAGGATGTCGCGGATGTTCGTCCCCTCCTTGGCGGAAACGCAGGGCGCGCCGGAAGCATCCAGTCCGATGACGTCCTCGATCTCTTTCTTTGTCCCCTCTATGTCCGCGGAAGGCAGGTCGATCTTATTGACGACGGGGATGATCTCGAGATCGTTTTCGAGGGCGAGATAGACGTTGGCGAGCGTCTGCGCCTCGATCCCCTGCGTCGCGTCTACGACAAGGATCGCGCCCTCGCAGGCGGCAAGAGAGCGGGAAACTTCATAAGTGAAGTCGACGTGCCCGGGCGTATCGATGAGGTTGAGTTCATATTCCTGCCCGTCCTTGGCGGCATAATACATCCGCACGGGCGTCAGCTTGATGGTGATGCCGCGCTCCCGCTCAAGCTCCATCGAATCGAGCAGCTGATCTTCCATATCCCGCTCAGAGACCTGCCCCGTCAGTTCCATGATGCGGTCGGCAATGGTGCTCTTGCCGTGATCGATGTGCGCGATGATGCAAAAATTTCTGATCCTTTTGTCGGGTTTTGCCATGCTATAACTCCGTTACCGTATTCGCCGCGGCGCGCGCCGCTCCCCGTTTCCTTCCGCTATATCTCGGCCTCGCAGCCGTCAAAGGCGGCAGAAAAGCCGTACTTTGCCGCAAGGGCATCCATGCGCGCGCGGAAGGGTGCGCAGTTGTGTGAAAAATGCGTGACATAATACTTCGCATCCTTTTTGACTACGCCGTATTTTATCAATTTTTCGCGCGCATCCATGTTTTGGAAGATGTTCATATGTCTTTGGCCGGAAGGATGGGCTTCATCCGCAAAAGTACAGTCAAAGCTGACAAGATCCGCTTCCGCGCCCTTTTCCGCCAAAAAAGGATAGATCTCTTCATACAAGGGGCCGCTGTCGTTGAGCCACAAGAGAGCCTTGCTCCCCTTTTGGATATAAAAGAGAAGCGCCTGTTCCCTGTCGCTGTGGCGGGCGGGCAGGGTCAGGATGCGGTATCCCCCCGCAAAAAACTCCTCATACGGCGCGCAGGGACGAAAGGCGATCCCCTCCCGCACGGCGGGGCGCATCTCACGGCGCGCACCCTCTTCCAAAACGGCGCCGACTTCGGCATTCCCGTAGATCTCTATCGTGCGGCTGCGCATCCCCCGCGCAAACTTATAGCCGCGGTTGCAAAACTCCTGCGCATAAAAATGATCGGTGTGCGAATGGGTGACGAGCAGCGTCCCGAATCCGGAGAGATCCAAACCGAACCGCATCGCGTGCAGGTAACTCTCCGGCGGAAAATCGATCAGCAGATCGCCGTCGATCGCCGCCTGCGAACGGGTGCGCATCTCTTTCGGCAAATCACGCCTTGCCGCGCTGCACGCCTCACAATTGCAAAACACCGCAGGAAAGCCCTCCGCGGCAGCCGTTCCCAAATATCTGATCTTCATAAGCAAGCCCCGGTCACGCACCCCTTCAACACTCGTAGAGAATGGTGACGGGCCCGTCGTTGTACTGTTCGATCTTCATATCCGCGCCGAATACCCCTTTTTTGACCGTGAGCCCCCGCTCTGCGAGCAGGCGGGCGACCTCTTCATAGAGGGGCAGCGCCCGTTCCGGGCGCGCGGCCTGCGTAAAGCTCGGGCGGTTGCCGCGGCTGCAATCGCCATACAGCGTAAACTGTGAGATGAGCAGCACTTCTCCGCCCGCCTCCGCGACGGATCGGTTCATCTTCCCGTCATCGTCCTCGAAGACGCGCAGCTGCGCGATCTTTTTTGCCATCGCCGCACACTGCCCCTCCGTATCCTCCGTACCCACGCCGAGGTAAACGGCAAGCCCGCCCGCGATCTCGCTGACGAGTCTGCCCTCCGCAAAGAGCGCCGTCCTTTTTACCCTTTGGATCACCGCACGCATACGCAGCCTCCCGTCGCAATACAAAGAGCCGCCACCTCGCGGCGCGGCCCTCTTTCCTTCCTCTCGATTATTTCACGCGCTCCATATACTCGCCCGTGCGGGTATCGACGCGGATGGTCTCGCCCTCGTTGACAAACATAGGCACCTGGATCTTGGCGCCCGTCTCCAGCGTCGCCATCTTGGTCGCATTGGTCGCCGTATTGCCCTTGACGCCCGGCTCCGCCTCGACGATCTTGAGCTCGACAAAATTTTCGCACTCCACAGAGAACGCCGCGCCCTTGTAAAAGCGCACGGTAACGGGGTCGTTTTCCTTGATATATTTGAGGGCATCTTCCACCTGGTCGTGGTTGAGCGGCGTCAGGTTATATTCGTCATCCATAAACCAATACAGCTCGCCGTCCGAATACGAATAGGTCATCTTTTTCGTCTCAATGTGCGCGTTCTCTACCTTTTCGGAGGGGTTGAACGTCTGCTCGAGCACCGCGCCCGTGACGACGTTTTTGAGCTTCGTGCGCACGAACGCCGCACCCTTGCCCGGCTTGACATGCTGAAATTCCACGACGACATACACGTTGCCGTTGTATTCGATGGTCACGCCCTTCCTAAAATCTCCTGCTGAAATCATGATCTGTCTCTCCTTCGATATTTTCTATGCCCATGCGGCGCGAAACGCCCGTGCAAGGGCGATGCGGCTCAAAGCACCGTCAGCCCTTTTTCCGACTGCATAAACGAACGGACGACGCCGCCCGCAAGCTGCACGCTGTCCTCGATGCGGATGCCGAATTTTCCCTCGAAATACACGCCCGGCTCGATGGAAAACACCATACCGTCGCGCAGGACATCGGCGCTCGAGGCGGACAGGCGGGGCGCTTCGTGAATGTTGACGCCGATGCCGTGCCCGAGCGAATGGGTGAAAAACTTATCCAAACCGTATTGCCTGAGATGATCCCGCGCAAAGGCGTCCGCTTCCTTGCCCGTCATGCCCGCACGGATCTTGTCCGCGGCAATGCGGTGCGCGTCGAGGACGCGGCCATACACTTCTTTGAACTCGTCGTCCCCGCTTTCGCCGAACAGAAAGGTACGGGTGATATCCGAGCAATATCCGTCCGCCTTGCAGCCAAAATCCAACAAGACGGGCATCCCCTTTTTCAGTTTATCCCCGCAGGACGCGTGATGGGGAACGGAAGTATTTTTCCCGAATGCGGCGATCGTCTCGAAAGAGCGATCCTCCGCCCCGTGCTTGCGCATGAGATATTCAAGGTATCCCGCCGTCTCGTTTTCCGTCATCCCCTCTTTCAACGAGGAAAGAAGCTCCTCGTACGCCTCTTCCGCGATGCGGCAGGCACGGGCGACGGCGGCGAGTTCTTCCTCACCTTTGACGCACATCGCCGCTTTTAGCGCGGGCATACTGTCGATCAGGCGGAACCGCCTCTTTTTGAGCGCCTCATAAGCGGGCAGCGTCAGCCGCTCCATCGGAACGGCGAGCGTCTTGATCTTTTTACTCTTGATATATTCTAAAACGGTCTCTTCGCTCTTGGCGACTTCCACGCCGATATAGGAATGTTTGAGCGCCGCGCGCGCCCCCTCCGCATAGCGAGGGTCGGTAAAGAACACGCTCTCTTGCGCGTCGGTATACACAAAACCGAAACTGCTCGCAAATCCCGTAAGATAGCGGCGCAGATCGGGGCTGCCCGTCAGCATGGCATCCGCTTTGATCTCGCGAAAGACCTTTTTCGTGTTGTCCATACGATTATTTTATCAAATTTTTTGCGGCAAGTCAATTTCTCGCAATGCGTTTTGCATTTTTTTTGCGCACAGTCAGAGGGAGGCGTAGATGCGCTTCATTTCCAGCGCGTCCTCCGCCTGCGTGCCTGCGGACTCGCTCACGATATACGGCTCCAGCTTCAACTCTTTGAGCGCCGCGGCAAGCGGCGCAAATTCGGGGCCGTACCGCGTGTCCGCCAGCGTGAGGTGCCGCACCTCTCCCTTAGAAGAATATTCGATCTTGGAAAAATGCACATGGAAATGCTTGACCCGTTCATAGCCGAGCTCGGCGATCATGTATTCCAGCCGCTCTTTATAGTCGGAGACCGTCTTCAAACTGCCCTGTTCGCGCGCGTTGAGATGGCCGAAATCCACCGCCGGCAAAAACACTTTATCGATCTTGCAAAAGCGCACCACCTCTTCGAGGGTGCCGATCTGCGCGAGTTTGCCCATCGTCTCCGGGCAGAAATACAGATCGTCTAACCCGTTGAGATAGATATAATCGCGCAGCACCTTCAGCCGCTCCTCCGTGAGGGAGACGGCGGCCTCCCGCTCCGCCTTGCCCTGCGCCGCAGGATGAAACACACAGCGATCCCCTCCCATCAACCGCAGCATCTTGCCGCTGTCGATCACGTATCCGTAAGATTTTTGCGCGCTCTCGTCGGAAGGATTGGCGAAGTTTATGTAATAGGGCGCATGCACGCTGATGGCGACCCCCTGCGCGCGAAACGCCTCGCCGATGGAGATCGCCTTATCCTCCGTCATGCG
>CALVHS010000053.1 GCA_944328665.1 uncultured Clostridia bacterium
AAAACGACCACGGATAATGTGTGCCTTTTCAGTTCCCGCGCCGTGAGCGCCCCCACCACGCCGCCGCCGATGACGGCAACGTCAAATTGATCTTTCATTTTTCAGCCTTCCCGAATCTGTCTTTCAAAAGGAGCGCAAAGACGCCGCCCTGCACCGTACGGTTGACAAAATTTTCGATCCTTACGCAAGTTTTCAACTCCTATAGGCGATCATCCTTCGATGCGTCCGATCATATATCTTCCGACGGAACATAAAAATCTCAGAGCGTCCCAACGCAGTTCCGGCGGATATTTTTCTATGAAGAAATCCGCTTCAAAAGTGAAGTCTCCCTGATATCCCGTTTCCCGCAAAGCCGCATATATCCCCTCCCATTCTATCTTTCCGTTATACGGGCAGGTATGCAGATCGTTTTTCTGATCGTTGTCGTGTACGTGCAGCGCCTGCAGCCTGTCGCCCAACGCATAAATCAGTTCCTTTGCCGAAGCGTTTTCCCCGATAATTTCCGCATGCCCGATATCCAGACAAGCTACAAACCACGCAGGATCGAGCAGAGACAGGTGTTTTAGAAAATTTTCCGCGGTGGAACAGGCGCACGGCACCGCGGTCGGGCTGCCTGCGGGCCACGACCACATGTTTTCCAAAGCGACCTTCACCCCGTATTTTTCGCAATACGGCAAAAGCGGAAGAAAAACTTTTTCGGCGTTTTCTTCCGGACTCCAATGATTATACGGATGCACGATACAGATCTTTCCGCCAAGAACAGACGTGATCTCCAAAGAGCGCACGATAAATCCGAAAATGCTTGCGTTCCAGCCGTCGTCTCCCGGCTTATACAGCGGGAACGGCGCATGCGACTGGTTGCAAACGATCCCCGCCCCGTCCGCCGCCGCGCGCAAAGCGCGGGCGGTTTCGAGATATTCTCCTCCGTTGAGCGGGTTGCCCTCGTTCACCATGCCGAACATGGAAAAGTCGTAAGCGTCGAATCCCGCTTCCCTGCATTTTTTCACACAGCCCTCATATCCGAGCGTACGCTGCAAAACCATCGTCTGCGTGGATAAAAGCATCGTTTATCTCCCCTTTTTATCGCGGTATAACAGGGCGAACACCCCGCCCTGCACCGTGCGGTTGCGAAAGCGGATGAAGTCTGCCGTGACCGCGTCGTACCGATCGGGAAAAGGTTCCCGCGATCTCGTCTCTTTTAAAAAACGGTTTACCATGGAAATGAATTTTTTCGCCTTCTCCTTATCTCCGGTCAATGCAGAAACCCAGATCATCCAATCAGTTTTAGAAACGGAAGACCTTCTGTCCAAACGGACGCCGAAATCATCTGCGACTTCGAGATAATAATCGGTTTCCCTTTCTTTCATTTCCCGCGGAAACAATCCGAGACCCAGCGCGTCGTCGAAAAACAGATTGTATTTAAGGCTGTATTCGCTGAAACGTCCGTCGAACGTCAGCGGCAAAACGCCGTTTTTGCGCAGACCGAGAACGGCGGCGGCGTATTCCCGCGCCATATCGGTATATTTCTGCCCGTCCCGCCCGAGCTTTGCAAGCAGCTTGCCGAACGCAGCCAGCCCCACGGCGCTTTTCACGGCGAGGTTGACGTTTTTATCCAAATATCCCAAAAAGTCGTCCGTGCTCAACTGATTTTCGGGCACGACGCCCTTTCCCAAAAGATAGTCCGCCCAGCTTTGCAAAACGGGAAAATGCGCTTTCACGAAATCCTGCTCGCCTTCTTCGTAAAGCGCCGCCATGATGATGAGCGCGTTGCCGCATTCCTCCACGGGCATCTGCTTTTCATAGCAATAGATATCCGCGTCCTTCGGCAGAGCGAAAAGATTGAGATAGCGCGTCTTTGACTCGGTATATTCCCGCACGCTGTTGCGGATCCCGTACACCTGCCCCAGGCAGTAAGGGTAAATGCCCGCGTCGTGCGGGGCGAAAGGATAATCCCACACCTCGCAGGAGGCAAAGCGGAAAATCGGAAGCATCATGCCTTTGACGAGCGACGGATTGAAAAGCAGAAACAGCGGCGCAGAGGGATATGTGATGTCCAGCGTGGCGATGCAGCCGTTGGAATCGCATTCCTTCGATAAAAACAGGATCTCTCCCGCTTTGTTCTCTACCAGTTTATGCCCCGCGACCGTCTGCCGGAGCGCGGCGCAGAGGATCTCGTAATATTCCTCTCCGTAAGGCTCGCTCATAAGCCGCAGCCTTTCGTCGAACTTTTCAAGGCGATCCGTCACGGCGGCATATTCCCTATCGCTTTGAACGATCGCGTCGAAAATCGTTTTTCCGTCCCGGAAATAATATCCTTTCAGCCATTCGCCGAAGTAAAACGCCGAGATCGTATCGTCATAAGAAACGATAAATTTGCCCTCGCCCGGCCCGCAGCTTTCAGCGGAAGCGCAGATCAGCAGATCCTTTTCCTCCTTCTCGGGCGGGGTCAGCGCGCCGCCACGCAGATAATTTTCGAAAATCCTTTTCGAAACGACGCGGCTGTCCTGCGAAGTAAGGTAATAATATCCCCAGTCCGCGGCGGTAACGTCTTTTGCAAGGGACATGGGAAACTGACGTTTCAGCCCGATGAACGCCGATTGCAGCCCGCCGTGCAAAACGATGTCCGTGCAAACGTCCGCTTTGTTTTCGTAACATATTTCTTCCGAAAAAAACAGCCGCACGCGCGTTTTTACGCCGTCCGCCGCGCCGATCTTAAAACGGAAGTAACAGCACGGGCAGGCGATCATATCCAAATCTTCCGGCAAAAGCGGCGAAACGAACCCGATCTCCAGCTTCACGCCGCCCGCACGGAACACGTAATCCGTGGAAAACGCCGTAACGCGGAGATCGAGCTGCTCCGCCCTGCGTATGCCGCCGATATTCCCCAAAAAAGAATATTTTTCCTCTTCTATCTCCAGCACGCCGTATATCGGCGCGCTTTTTCCCGTCCAAAACGCCGTATCGTTTCCGTTCAGCGCTTCGTCCCGCATCCAGATCGAAAAATACGGATCTTTTACAAATAACGGATATGCAGGCAGCTTTCTTTTTATCATAACGTCTCCCTCTTTTTTACCCGTTTCTGCCGTAGCTTAAAACCTGTACCGTGCAGGAAGATCCCTCGCGGAAGGAAAGCCCCACAGCCACTTCGCCCGCAGGCAGCACGAATTCGCCCGATCCCGTGGTGCAGCTTATCGTCTTGCCCGCTTCCAGCGTGCCGCGCAGCGTGACCGCCTCCGTCATGCCGTCTTCGTACATATCGCTGTACAGTGAATAAACGTTCCCTTCCTTTACGAAAGTGACGATGACTTTGCCGCCCGTAAAGCGGATCTGTTCGCTCGCCGTATTCCGCTTCTGATAGCGGTTCCCGATGGCGTCCGCTTCGTAAAGGCGAATGCCGCTGCCGTAGCCCGCGTCGTTGCCGAGCGCATAAACGGCGTAAATGAAAGAGCCGTCACCGATAACGAACCCGCCGCTCGGATCGGCGTCCGAGCCTCCCGTATATTCAAATACCGCGGTCACTTCAAAATTTTCCGCCGCGCCCAATCCGTTGAGCCATGCGGCTTCTTCGTCACCGTTGTCCGACGGATCGGAAACGATCAGATCGCCGCCGCGGGAATAGTCCCAGCCGGAAGAAGAAACGAGCGTTACGCCGTTGACTTCCACCCTGCCGCCGATCTCCGCTTCTTCAAGCGTTACGTCGACCGTCGCCGCCGTGCCGCTCACCGTCACCGTGTCTTCGGCAGTCATAGTTCTGCACCCCGCGGCGCGCACCGTTACGGTATATTCGCCTTTCGGCAGACTCATGCTGTATTTCCCCGCGGCGTTTGACGAAGCGGTATAATACATGGACTTATCCTCCGTGCCGACCGCGACGATCTCCGCGCCCGAAACGGGATCTTCCCCCTGCGTTACGGTGCCGGAGATCCTGCCGACGTCCTCGTTGCCGAGTTTGACGAATTCCGTGCGGATAAACAGGTTCGACGCCACGTCTTTACGGATATATATCCCGTCCACGATATTCTTTTTCACTTCTTCCGTGATCTCTTCGTAATCTTCTCCGTTTTCGGAGATCTCAAACTTTTCAAGTTTGTTATACCCCGTGGAGGGGTGGACGGTCAACGCCAGATCTTCGCCCTTTTTCACCGCGTAAGTTTCCGCGGAAACGATACCGTAATCCGGCTCTTCCACGGAAACGAGGAAAATATCCGCTTCGTTGAGGAATTGCGTCAGATCGGGCGAACCGTCCTCGTAGGCGATGCCCTCGGCGTTTTTCACGGTCACGTTACAGCTCTGCGTCTGTATACCGGGTTCCGATTCGCCGCCGAGCAGCGGGATCTCCTCCATATAGATGAGCTCCGCCTCCGCGCCCGCGCCGAGGAAGTAGAAAAACGTCGTTCCCGATTTTACGCAGGAAAGCGTTACGCCGTCGTCGAAACTGCTTACGCTGCCCGTATAGATCACGGTGTTAGACGTGCTCCCGTTCTGCGAAAAGGCGGAAGAGATCGAAAGCGTGCCGTTTTGGAGATAGGACGCGTTCATATTGATGAGCAGCCCCGAAAAACAGAACTTGTTATACCCCACTAAAAGCCCGGCTTTGGGGTTGGTCGCGTCCACGCCGCAAACGCCGGCGGCGTTCTTGTTCGGATAGAACGTGGCGCTGATGAGATAATCGTCGCTGCAAATATCGCGGAAGAAGATATATCCCTGCCCCCAGCCGACTTCGCTTTGCCCGGACTTGTTGCTCGTATAGACGTTCTCTTCGGCGCGCGACAGATCCCAGTCGCTCGACTTTGCGAAATTGGTCTTGCTGTCACCGAGAACGGAATCGGGCGCGTCTACGGACGTATAGCCCCCTTCGTCGAACTCATAATACTTCGCCCAGTTCGAACCGTTGGAATATCCGGGCCAGATATTGCGCGTAGTCGCGCTCGTACCGATCCCGCTGACGAGCACGTAAGAGCATACGGCGCGCATCGTTTCGGGGGCGCTTTCATAGCCGAATTCGCTCCACGGCACATACGCTTCGAGCACCATGCCCGTGCATTCGCCCGAATTATATTCCCCGCCCAGCGTGGTCACGTGGGAAACGTAAGAATACAGCCCGTGCGTATACGGCGTATTGCCGCAGTCGAACGTAACGTAAAAGCGGTCCTGCAAATCGTAATCGTCCCCGCGGGCGATATACACGTTGAAGCCGCTGTTTTTCGTGCCGGCATATTCGCTCGCGTAATATACCCGCCAATCTTCCGAAACGGCGGCGAAATACAGCCCCGTATCGGAAAAGACCATGGTGAAACGGAAACTTACGCCGCTGGCGGTGTCGTGGTTTTCCAACCAGCGCAGATCCTGCCACCTTTCTTCGGAAAGGTCGCCGTCGATCGTCATGCCCGCGTCCGGCACGGCCTTTAACGTGTTCTGTTCGTAATTATATCCCGCGTCCCCGAACGAACCTTTTGCGTCGCCCGCAGCGCATCCCGCCGCAAAAAAGAACGCGGTGCAAAGGAGCAGACTGAAACAAAGCAATAATTTTTTCATAAAAACTACCTCCCCAGCACGACGATCTCGCTCACCTTCAAAGCGTTCCCCGCCGCCTTGAGCGGATCGAGTTTTTCCGAAATGCGAACGGTGATCTTCGTCACCTTGATCTCGTCGAAAGAAGCGTGCGCGCTGCCGCCCGGCCGCATGAAAGATTCTTCTTCGTTATAGTAGTTCGGATGGAACGCGAGGTCGGCAATATACACGCTCTCCAGCGTTTCCCCCGTCCAGGACGCGGGCTGTTCCGCCAGCGTGAGATCGATGCGGTCTATTTTTGCAAAAGCATATTCGAAATCGAAACTGTTGTATATCATGACCGCGCGCACGGTAACGGGGCTGTCCCAGGAAAGGGTGATCTCCGTTGCGCCGTCCGCGGCGTATTCGAACGCTTTCGAATAGGTGTGGTTTGCGAAGATCCCGTCGTTCAGATATTTCACCGTATCCTTTTCGCCCGCGTCGTCTACCGTGACCGCAGCCTCCGCAGCAACGTTTTTATACCCCGAAATCGCGGCGGGCGCCGGCTGCAGAGACCATGTCGCGCCGTTGGTATAAAGCGCGTCGAACGTACCGCTTTCCGTTTCGATTCCGTAATCGGACGATTCTATCCCGAACGCGGAACCGTCGATAAATTCCACCCTGTCTATGGCGATGCCGCGCGGATTGGAGTTGCCCGTGGAACGGTTCATGAGCGAATGGTAAACGACGAATATTTCGTCCCCCGTTTCGACGAAGCAATGATGTCCCGGCCCCGACATCTGATCCATATACCCCTCCATGTAGAGCGAGGGATTGCCGTGCGACGGATCGAGCTTGATGAAATCGCCCATCGGGCTGTCGCTCACCGATACCGACACGCAGTACACCGTTCTGTCCTGATAGCGGCCGAAAGCGTAAGTCAGATAATATATGCCGTCGTGCTTGATCATGTGCGGCGCCTCGTTGATATCGGTCTCGCTCACCGTTTCCATTGCGAACGTTTTGCCGTTTTTATAATCTTCCTCCGACCGATAGTTTGCCCACAGCAGTTCTTTGAAAGAAGCGTAATCGGGGGTGACCATGTCGATCATCTTCACCGCGCAGATCATCCCGAGCTGCATGGTGCCGCCGACTTCCCACCGCGCGCGGAAATACAGATACCACTGTCCGTCGTCGTCGCGGAAGGGATCGGGGTCGATACACCAGAGCGTGCCCTTTTGCTCCTCCGCGATCCAGTCGTATTCGTCGCCGAGCTTTCTGCTCGTATGATCCACGTTGAAACTGAGATTGGGCTCCGCCGTGCCGTAACGGTCGCCGTACGCGTCTTTATCGGTATATAATTTGAAACCGTTCGCGGGATTGTCGGATACCGCCACGAACATTTCGTAATGCGAGTTTTTATCCACGTCCGACGCGCGCTGGGCGGAAGCGTACAGATAATATTTCTGCGTCTCTTCGTCGTAAGCCACTTCCGGCGCCCAAATGTTGGCGGTGCACCACTGCGTGCCGTCGAAATCGAGCGCCATGCCGACTTTTTCCCAGTTGTTGAGGTCTTTTGACCGCATGACGATGATGTTGTAGTACACGTTCGTCGTGTACATATAGAAATAGCCGCCCCACGTTTCGTCGCGCTCCGCGGGCACCCACAGCACGTCGGGATCGGCGGCGTGATTCACGAGAAGATCGTTGCGGTAATAAATATCGGTATCGTAACTTCCGTCCTCGTTGATCCCGTCGTTATAGGCGAGCGCCGCCTCCGCCGTTTTTTCTCCGCATCCTGCTGACGGCAAAACGGCGAAAGTCAGCAATACGCAAAACAGACAATATAATAATTTTTTCATTTTTCTTTTCCTTTTCGATGATTTCAGCCTTTCAGTCCGGAAGACATGGAAATACCTTTGATGAAAAACTTCTGCGTAAAAAGATAAAGCACGAGGAGCGGCAGAATGGAAACGATGCACGTCGACAGAATAACGTCCCACTGGTTTTTATAAAGGCTCATCATGTTTTTCAGCGTGATCTGCAAAGTATAGTATTTCGTGTTGTCGCCCAGATAGATCAAAGGATTCAGATATGCGTTATAATGCCCTATAAAAGAGAGGAGCGACAGCGATACGAACACGGGCACGCTGAGCGGCATGGCGATGCGCACGTACGTGCCGAAATTGGAAAGCCCGTCCAGCTTGGCGGCTTCGGTCAGTTCGTCGGGCAGTCCCGAAAAATACTGCCGCATGAAAAACACATTGCCCGCCGAGCCGAACAGCCCGGGAACGATGAGCGGCAGCGGGCCGTTGGTCCAGCCGACGGTATCGAACAGCAGATAGCTGCTGACCAGCGTGATGGTGCCGGGGATCATCATGGTGGCGATCAAAAGAGAGAAGATCGCGCCGCGGCAGGGAAATTTCAGCTTGGCAACGGCGTATCCGCTCGCGCCCGAAACGAAAATGCCGACGAGCGTGGGGATGACGGACTGCCACACCGTATTCCAAAACGACAGCGGGATGCTGGTGCCGATGTACAAAGAGAGTTCGCTGTTCGCGGAAACGACCTTTTTATAGCCTTCGAAAGAAATGCCGTACTTCGGCCACCAGTAAAATGTGGACGAAAGTATTTCGTAATTATGCTTGATACTGCTGATGAATATCAGATAAAACGGCACGATGACCGCCAGCGTTACGAGGGCGAGCAGGAAGTACAGCAAAATCAGCGTGCCGACGCGTGCGGAACGACAGCGTTTGTGTTTGTTTTTCATATCAGGCACGCTCCTTTTTCTTCAGATTGAAGATGATCACGGTGATGACGCCGATCATGACGGCGAGGATCCACGACGCCGCGGACGCATACCCCATGCCGTATCGGAAGGGCGTGACCCACGCCTTTTCGTATATGTAATACACCATCGTCACCGCGGATTGGTCGGGGCCGCCGCCGCCCACCTGCGAGCCCCATATCTGGTGCATGGTGAACGCCTGAAATCCCTTGATCACGCCCATCACCACCATATAAAACGTAGTGGGGCTGATCCCCGCCCAGGTGATGTGGCAGAACTGCTGCCGGGCGTTCGCGCCGTCGATCTCCGCCGCCTCGTAGAGATTTTTGTCCACGGCGGCGATGGCGGACTGATACAAAATGATATTGTAACCGCAGCCGCTCCATACCAGCATGATCAGAAGCGCCGTGCGGAAGGGCCACACTTCTTCCAGCCAGTTTACGCGGGCGCTTTCCCCGAACAGGCCGGCGAGGATGCCGTTCAGGATCCCGAAATCTTTTTCGAAGATCCAATACCACATGACGGTGGTCGCCACCACCGAGCACACATACGGGATAAAGAAAACCGAACGAAAGAATTTTTTGCCCTTCACGCCCTTCGCCGAAAGGAGCAGCGCGATCCCCATCCCCAAAAAGATACACACCGGCGTGGAGATCATATAGAGAAACGTGTTGCCGATGGATTTGAGGAAGGCGGGGTCTTTGAAGATCGCTACGAAATTGGAAAAACCCGCGTACTGCGCCTGCGAAAAATCAAAGCTGTGCAGTTCCTGAAAGCCCAGCCACAGCGATACCAGCTGCGGGATGAACCCGAACAGGAAAAACCCGATGACGGGCGGCAGAGCCATCAACAGCCCGGAGGCCGCGTCCCGGTATTTTTTCCGTTTGATCCGCACGAGCGGATTTGCCGAGATCTCTTTCATGAAAATCAATCCTTTTTATATCTGTTGAGATATTGCTGCGTCTCTTCGAAACGGTCGAAAAACTCCTGCAAAGTCATCTTGTTGTTGCGAACCTGGTTATTGAGATCGTCCGCCCAGTAGTCGTCGATCCACACCTTGTCCGGCATATACCACCAGTCCCCCGGCGTTTCGTAAACGGCGGCGTCCGCGATGACCGTCAGATTCAGGGTTTCGTCGAAAGCGATATACGCGTCCACGCAGTCGGGGCGGCTGGGCACGGTAAAGCCCGTTTCCGCCGCAAAGGTCTGCGCCTCCGCCGAGGAAAGATATCTGAGGAATTTCATCGCGGCAAGTTTCTTTTCTTCGGACGAATAGGAATTGATGCAATACGCGTTGGAATCGCTCGCCCCCGCGGGCACGCCCTTTCTTCCGATCGTGCCGTCTTCGGCATATTCTTTGAATACGGGCAGCGGCGCCACGTTCCAGGTGAAGGCGTCCGGCGAATTGTCTATCGTCTCTTTCATGGAGAGCAGGGCGTTGGACTTATGCACGAGCATCGCCACCGACCCGTCGGTAAACATCCCCGTATCTCCCGTGACCGAAACGTTGCTCGGCTGCGGGCTGATCTCCAGCCCCACGCCGTATTCGTCGGCGTCGTCCTTTTTCTGCGCCAGCTTTACATAGCGGCAGAACGCGTCGCGCTCGGAAGGCAGGCGCACGAGCTTGTTTTCCGATTCGAGGCGGAGCACCTCGTCTGTAAGATACTCCTCGGTCAGATCGGAAGATTCCTGCAAGATGCGCGCGGAAGTTTCTTCGTCCAGATCGGTGCGGTCGGTATAGGCGATCAACTCTCCCGCGGCGTAGGTGTTTGCCCCCACGGAAATTTCGCCTTCCACGTCGTCCGCCACGATAAAGTTGGGAACGTCGTCTTTGAGCGTGAACACCCAGTCGCCCTCTCCGGTGATGTCCTCTATGCAGTCGCCTCCCACGCTGAAACCGTAATAGAACCACCACCAGGTGTAATAGCCGTATTTCGTTACCGAATCGCTGTTCCACTTGTCCTTCGTCATGATCTTGCCGAGATCCTCCACCTCGTCCCAGCTCATGGCGATGCGGTTGTTGAACACCATGACTTCCCGCTGCGTGGGCAGGCTCCATACGTACGCTTCGTTCTGATATGAACCGCCGTAGTTGTTGACCACGGATTCCCGCACGAACCCGCGCCGCAAATGATCGGCGATGAAAGAGGTGTTGTGTTCGGCGTTGAAGGCTTCCGCATAAGCGTCGTCTATCTCGCTTTCCGGCACGCTTACGCAAATGACGCCCGTTTGTTCGAACGCGCTTTGATTATAATAGATAACGGTGGGGCTCATATCGCGCACGATGCCGTAGAGAGGGTCGTCGTCGTTGGAGGTGTTCGTATCCACGTCGTAACGGTAACGCGAAATGCCGCTTTGATACATGGCGTCGGTTTCCAGCGATATGCCGGTGGAAGCCTGCAGCTCGTCCAGATTCTGCACAAAGCCCTGCTGCACGTATTTTTTGAAATAGCGGTCGTTCGCATAAAACACGTCTGTCGCGCCCGTGCCGTTATAAGTGGTCAGAAGGAACTGGTCGTACGAATCGCTTGGCTTGTAGCTGATGTCCACGTAAACGCCGTCCTCCAGCCCCTGCCCGCCGTTATATTCGTCGGTAATGCTCACGAGCGTGCCGTATTCCGTCATCTCGCCCGAGGCGATAAATTTGATGCGCCGGCGGTTGCCGATATCTTCCGTTTCGCTGCACGCGGCGAACGCCGCGGTGCTGCACGCCATGATACCTGCCAAAAAACCGCAAAAAAGTTTTCTGATCCGCATTGTTTTTCTCCTTTAATTTATAAATTTTTTTTGTAACGAATCCTTGTCAACGGCAAAAAAAGGTGTTATAATTTGTTTATCGGGAACATAAACGGATACAATACCGACGCTATTATTTTACAACCGTTTTACCGTTTGCTCAATACAAAAAGTATCGTTCTACTACAAAAAATCACGATAGTGAACCTCGAGGAAAAAATCTTGGGAAAAAACAAACTGCACGTAAAATCCGATTACGACGTTTCTAAAAATTCCATCAAACTTTCTCTTCCGAAACCCGCCAGGATGCAACGGCACAAATATTACCTGCGCAGCATCGGATACGAAGAGATCGGGAAACATTATTACAACGAAATGCAGTACGGCGACTTTTTTATGATCAACTACACCCTGCACGGCGCGGCGAAACTGAAATACGACAACATCGAATTCTCGCTCCGCCCGGGGGATCTTTGTTTTCTTTATACCTATCAGCGCAGGATCTTCCGCCCGGTAAGCGACAAAGATTACGATTGGTCCATTTATTATATCCATTTTTTCGGAGAAGACGTAAAGGACTTTTTCAACGGACTGAAAAACGACGAACTCATCATCGTGCACGATTTCCCGCGCGAACAGATAGAACCTTATATCAAACGTATGCTGAAAGGCATAAAAAACACCCCTTCGCAGCACCTGGAAAACAAACTTTCGCAAAACATCTACCGGATATTGCTGAACGTTCAGGATCACATCGAAAGGAAAAACGCGGAAGGAAAACCGCAGCTGCTGCAAAACATCGTGGATTTTATCGAAGCGAATTATTCCGAACCGATCACGCTGGACGATATCGTGAAACATTCGTACTTTTCAAAATCTCACCTCAACACCCTCTTTCTCGAGACGCTGAAAACAACGCCGATGCAGTTCGTCCTCAATCTGCGGCTGCAAAAAGCGCAGCAGCTGCTGATGACGACCAATCTGTCCCTCAAAAAAGTGGCTGCCCTGTGCGGATTCAAGGACGAGCGTGCGCTCATTTACGCGTTCCGTACGCATCTCGACACAACGCCCTCGGATTTGAGAAAAAACGTAAAAAAGGAAATATGAAAAGAGCGGGAATCCCTCCCGCTCTTTTTGATCGCTTTGTTACGCCTGCGTTACGTATTTCGCGATGACGTCCGCCTCGTACTGCGTATAACTGCTGTACCCGCTCTTTCCGTTCACCGAAATCTCGTAAGGGCTGCTTTCGCTCGCTTCGCTTTGCAAGCCCGCCTCGATCTCGTCGAGCAACCCTTCCGCAACGGAAGCGATGCTCGTTTGCGCCTTTACGGCCGTAAGCAGCGTTACCGTTTGCCCGTCCGCCGCGGTATACCTGAAATAAATGCTCGCCGCGTATTCCACATTGTAATTTTCTTCGTTCAGATTGGCGACCACGCCGTTGAACGTATACACGCCGTTATCGAAATCGTCGGTAAAATTCACGGCTTCTATCCAGGCTTCCGCGTTATCGGACATGCGCACCAATTTGATCCCGAACGTCACGTTTTCAAATTCGCTGTCGTAAGCGTCCACGAGATCCCAGCTGATCTCCGCGGAAAAGCGCAGCCCCTCGGATCCGACGTCGTAGCGCACGGACGATCCCTCCGCCGCCGCAAAGGATGTAAGATCCAATTTGCCGCTCCTGTCGGCGTCCGTGGTCTCCCCCGCGTATCCGCTGTAAAAGAAATCGGATTTTCTGCTCTTCGTCGAGGTCATGTTAAACATGAACGGCGCGACTTGTACCGTTTCGTCCGTGGGGAACGCGAGGTCGAACAGGTGTACGAATTCGCCGTCGTTTTCCCTTTCGTAGATCGCGTAAACGGGACAGTTTTCCCATGTTTCGGGAGCGGCTTCGTCTCCCGTCCGTATCGTGACGGTTTCCTCCGTCATCACGCATTTATACGTCAAGGTATATCCCGGCGTGGCGAGCGCGGTGGTAACATGGTTGTTGCTCGCGTTCGGTTCGCTCGTATCGCACGTTACAACGGCGCCGTCGGCATAGGCGGTCGCGCTGCCGGGCGTCACCGTGCGGAGCCATATCGGGGTAGACGCGGTCGTTTTGTTTTTATTGACCATATATGCCACGCGCTTGGAAAAACGGCGCACCGTAACGGCGTTTTCGCCGTACGTAAACTCAAAACCGGGATAGGATACGCCGCTGCCCGTATCGAGAGAAGTATGCACGAAACCGAGTTCCGAACCGACTTCCATCGCCGTGCCCTCGTAAGAGGCTGCCGCATCCGTCTTGGCGTCGCTTTCGGTATATTCGTAATCGAGTTCGACCGCAAAATCCGACATATACGGATATTCTTGCGCGTTGGAGAACCATGCGCCGAAGCCTTCCGCTTCGTTTTCGAACTGCAGGGTGCAAAGATACGTGCCGCTTTCATAGTATTTCCAGACGACGCTGCCGTCCTCCTGCGTTATCTTTCTGAGCGCCACCGTTACCGGCTCGCCGCAGAACATGGTGTCGTACATGCCCCCGCTTATAAAAATGTGGGAAAGCGTTTCCGTCCCCGCGGCGTCCTTTTCGGGCTGCACGTCGAAAAACTCGCCCGTGTTCACGTCCTCGCCGAGCAGATTTTTCGTTCCGCTGTTCCCGTTGTTCGCGTTTTCATAATATTCGGGCGCGGAAATTTTTACGGACGCCGTACCGCCCATCGTATATAAAGTAAGGCGGGATGTAAAGCGCGCCAGGATCACGGCAGTGCCGTCAACGTCGAACTGAAAACCGTACCACGTGCTCTTTGCTTCTGTATCGCGCGTATATACATAGGAAAGCCGCACGTTGTCGGAACTCGGATCGATCAGCTCGCCGTCCTCCGCAAGCGCCGTGTAATATTCATTTAAAACAGCCCCGTCGAACTCGCCCGGGGTATCGGCGGCATTCGCTTTCGTTGCGCCGCCGAATGCGGGCACGAACGCCAGCGCCAGCAGGCAGGACAACAGCATTACGGAAAATTTTTTCATTGTTCCTTCCTCTTTTTCAGCGATAAATATCGCTTTTTTTTAATTGTAACAACCGACGGCGCGCTTTTCAATACAAACAATTCCTCAAAACTACAAATTATTTTTATGATTTGCCCCCGCGGAAAACGACAGAAATTTTTTGTATTTTCAAAATAATTTTTGTATTGAATAATAAGAAATACAAAGGTAAAATGGTAATTAGAAACCAATAAGGAGCAGAGCAGATGAAAGCATTGAAATTTTTATGTCTGGCATGCGCGTTCGCGCTGGCTTTGACCGCGGCGGCGTGCACCACCGACAACCGGCAGCTCGAAGAGGCACAGGTAATCCTTTCGCAAACCGAATACGTTTACGACGGCACGGCAAAGGAACCGACGGTAACGGTAACGCTGGGCGACACCGCGCTTACCGACGAGGATTATTCTCTGACATACGAAAATAACGTAAACGCGGGCACCGCCAAGGTAACTGTTGCGGGCAAAGGCGACTATACGGGTTCCGTGAGCGCGGAATTTACGATCAAAAAAGCGCCCTCTTCCCCGGAAGAGATCACCGTCGTTGCCGAGTATATGCAGACGGTGGCGGACGTGACGGAATCGGAAGGGTTCACCCTGGATGAGAGCAACGCCACCCCCGCCGACACGGTACTGACAAAAGCGGGCGAAAAAGCATACACGCTAAAAGTGGTTTATGTGCCCGACGATACGGCAAACTATGAAAACGGCGTGCAGACCGTCTATATCACGGTGACCGCCGATTATACCGAGGACGAAGACGACAACGTCGTTGACGACGACGATTTCGTGATCCCCTCTGCGAATTGAAAATTTTTACCGCTTAAAAACACCGGGCGCCGATATGCACCCCGTGTTTTTTTGTTGCAATTTTAGCATTTAAATTCGAAATCTGAAAATCTCAATCGGCAAGGGATTGATCGCCTGCAAAAGTTTGGGTGAAGCGATTCAAAGATATTTGAAGTTCTTCGGAAAATAAGTTGTTTGAAACATTAAAGAAAGCTGTTTTAAGATAAAAAGAACGGGCGCGCTGTAATAACCGTGCCCATTCTTTTAAAAGCTCTAAATTTTACTCCTCTGAAAAACAGTAAAAACTGTCCATAAAAACATGTGACAGTTCTCGAAAACAGTCGCTGACCTGCAACGCGCCGCCCTGCCCGACCGCCGCGTACCTCTTGCGAATTTTCTCCTTTTCGACGTCGGTCATTGTCTCCAAGCCCTCGGCAACGGTCAGAGAGCCGTCCGCGTCATTGTAAATAGCGTGCGTAAGCTCGTGAATGAGAATGCTCTCGCCCGACCTGCTCTTTGCCTCGGGGTTGATGATGATACGGTTGTTTTTCAGGTCGATTGCGCCGTCCGCATAAGAGCCGTTTGCCGCCACGAAAG
>CALVHS010000054.1 GCA_944328665.1 uncultured Clostridia bacterium
GCGGGGATACGGTGCTCGTGCTCGGCGCGGGGGATATCTATCACGCCGCCAAGGAAGCGCTCGCCCGCCTCGGGAAAGGATTTTAATGATAAAATGCAATAAAAATCCGCCGCGGAGACCGCGGCGGATTTTTTTGCCCGTCAGAAACGCACGGGGATATCTTTGACCTTGCAGGCGTAGGCATAGTCGACAAACTGCCGCGCGCGGCGGGGAGAACGCCCGCCCTTGGCGAGCGCCCAGCGCTCCGCAAGCGCGTACAATTCCTCTTCCCGGATGCCGAGTTTTCTGTCCTCGGCGAGCTGGCGCACGATGGACAGGTATGCCGCTTTGCCTGTGGAGGAAAAGAGGACGGTCAGCCCGAAGCGGTCGGACAGGGAAAGCTGCTCCGCCATCGTGTCGGAGGCGTGCACGCTGTTGTCGCGGTCGGAAAATTTTTCTTTGAGGATGTGACGCCGGTTCGAGGTTGCGGCGATCATCACGTTGTCGCTCGTTTCGTGCATGCTTCCTTCCAGGCTCGCCTTCAAAAAGGATACTTTTTCGTCCTCCTCTTCGAGGGAGAGGTCGTCGATGAATATGAGGAATTTGAAAGGCAGGGGGGCGAGCGCTTCTTTTAGGGCGTCGATGTCCATGATGCGGTCTTTGGGCAGTTCCACCGCGCGCAGCCCGCGCGGCGCGTATCTGTTCAGCATGGCGTGGACGGTCGAAGATTTGCCCGTGCCCTTGTCGCCGTAGAGCAGCATGTCCGCATAGGGGAGCCCTTCGATGAAGTTGACGATGTTCTCTTCGACGGCATTCTTTTCTTCCTCGTAATCTTTCAGGTCTTCCGGAAGGACGGAGGCGGTGTTCCTGACGGGCACGAGCGAGCCGCCTTCAAAAGTGAACGCCTTGCTGCCGAGGAAGATGCCGTATCCGTTTTCCCGGTAAAAATGCTCGGCGGCGTCCGCGCCGCCGCTGCCGAGCAAAGGATCGTCCTCTCCTCGTCCGATAGCGGGGAAGCCCTTTTCCGTAAGGGCGCGCAGGCGGGGAGGCAGGTCGTCTGCGAGGTCTGCGACCTGCCGCAGGATGCCGAGGTCGCGGCAAAACGCCGCGCGCACGTCCGCGTCCGGGGCGCCGCGAAAGGACTGCCGCGCGAACAGGCTGTCCTCGCGGCGGACGGCGTCGGCGATATGGCGGGCAAACTGCCGCTGGCTGCCCGTTTCCAGCAGGGCGGCGTATGCTTCGGCGTATTTTTCCGCGTCGTCGCCGCGGACGGCTGCGAGAAAGGCGGCGACGGGGCCGCCGCGGCAAACGCCTTTGAGCAGGATGAGTTCTTCGACGGGAGGGAACATGATCATTCTCCGTGTTATATAGTCTGTTTTCGCCCCATTATACCGCATTTTTCCCGCAAAAGCAATCGTTTGCGGGGCGGGAAGAGGGAGGGCGGAAAAATTCGAAAAGCGAATGAGACCGATTGCGAAAATTGATAAATAAAATTGTCGATTTCCGCTTGACGAACGGGGGCGGCGCGTACTATAATGGACGGTAAGAGGCGGAAAAGCCCGCACAGACAGAAAAATCATTTTGCGGAGGGAACGAACATGTCAAAAATATATTATCAGTCCGATTGCGATATCAACCTGCTCAAGGGCAAGACGGTCGCCATCGTCGGGTACGGCAGCCAAGGGCATGCGCATGCGCTCAACCTGCGCGACAGCGGCGTCAACGTCGTCGTCGGGCTGTACGAGGGGAGCAAGTCCTGGGCGGTCGCCGAAAAGGCGGGGTTCAAAGTGATGACTGCGGCGGATGCCACCAAGGCCGCCGACATCATCATGATCCTCACGCCGGACGAACGGCAGGCGAAGATCTACAAGGAGAGCATCCTGCCCAATCTGGAAGAGGGCAAGGCGCTCGCCTTTGCGCACGGCTTCAATATCCATTTCAAACAGATCGCTCCTCCTCCGTATGTGGACGTGTTCATGATCGCGCCCAAGGCGCCCGGGCATACGGTGCGCAGCGAGTACGTGGCGGGCAAGGGGACGCCCTGTCTGGTCGCTATCCATCAGGACGCATCCGGCAAGGCGCTCGACATCGCGCTCGCGTACGCGGCGGGCATCGGCGGCTCCCGCGCGGGCGTTTTGGAGACGACATTCAAATGCGAGACGGAGACAGACCTCTTCGGCGAGCAGGCCGTCCTCTGCGGCGGCGTGACCGCGCTGATGAAGGCGGGCTTCGAGACGCTGGTGGAAGCGGGGTACGATCCCAAAAACGCTTACTTCGAGTGCATCCACGAAATGAAGCTCATCGTCGATCTCATCTACAGGGGCGGCTTCTCCCTCATGCGTTACTCCATTTCGGACACCGCCGAGTTCGGCGATTACGAGACGGGCAGGCGCATCGTCACCGAAGAGACGAAAAAAGAGATGAAAAAGATCCTGGAAGAGATCCAGGACGGCACGTTTGCGAGCAAATGGATCGCGGAAAACAACAACGGCAGGGCGCATTTCAACGCAAAGCGCGCGATGGAAGCCTCTCATCAGCTCGAGCAAGTGGGCAGGGAGCTGCGCAAGATGTATTCTTGGAGCGACGAAAAGGTAGATATGTGACCGAATACGGCAGTGCTTTTTTCCCGCGGGAACTTCCCGCGGGAATTTTTTATATTTTGCCCCTCTTAGAGTTGATAAAAAGCGGGAGAAATGGTATAATGTATCTGTTATTTCCAACAGACGGAAGATCCGCGCCGGACGCGCGGAGGGGAGTGTGTTTTGAATAATCTTGGAAGAGGAAGCGAGGACAAGAAAAACGATAAGGGGCGCATCCTGACGCGGGAGACGGTGGGATGCGTGCTCGTGCTGTTTGCGGCGGTCTCGCTCGTCGTGCTCATTTCGCGCGACGTCATTTTCGGCGGGGTCGGCATGGCGATCAGCAGCTTTTTGCTCGGCGTTTTCGGCTATTGCTCGTATGTGGTGCTTGCCGCGCTCGTCTATGCGGGCATCGTCCTCATCACGGGCAAACATATCCGCGCAAAGGGGAGGACGGTCGCGCTTTCCGTGCTCGTCTTTGTCTTTTTGGCGTGCCTCGTGCACACCGTTACCTCGCAGGTGGGCGGGATCGCGGCAGATCTCTCATACGGGGAATATCTCTCCGCGTGCTTTGCGGCGGGGCGAAACAGCTTTTTTGCCACGACGTGCGGCGGCGCGACCGCGGGGCTGATCGTCTATCCCGTCATACGAATGACGACGTATGTGGGCGGATATATCATCTTTTCCTTGCTCTTGGCGGGGTCGGCATATCTTTTGTATGCGTCCCGCGTCGTCGCCATGCAGGAAAAGCGCCGCAAAAAGAGGGAGGAGGAGCGCATGATCGGCGCGGCGACCGCGGATACGGCGGGCGCCTATACCCTCGGTTATGCCGATATGGCGGCGCAGCAGCCGGCGCAGGAATACGCCTCGCAGCAGGGATATGACGAATACGCCCGGCCGTATGCGGGGGAGCAGCCGTATGACGGGGGGTATCCTTCCGCCGACGCGGATCCTTCCCGCCGCCTGTTTTCCGTGGGGGAAAGCTTCGACATGAAGAGCCGCCGCGAGATGCGGCAAGACCGCCGCGCGGAGACGGCTGCGCGCAGGGAAGAAGAGCTCTATGCCCGCCGGCAGGAGGCACCCGCCTATGAGGATACGCGAAGCATCCTCTTTTCCGATGCCGCCGCCGATTATAAAAACAATCTGATCTTCGATTCCGATTCGTACTTCAATAACCCGAAGAGGAACGAGACTTCCCGCAAACAGTATACGGACAGCTTCCACGGGGAAAGCCGTTCCTTCTATTCGGAGGGGCACGAACTTTCTTCCGCGCGCAGCGCGCCGCCGAACATGGCGGAGTATGCGCAGACAGAGATCCGCACGCAGCCGCGCGCCGCGGCGGAGCCCGCGCCTGCGGAGATACGCACGCGGCCGCGCGCCGCGGAGACGCCGTTCATCCGCACGGAAGCGCACCGGCAGGGATCGCCTTTGTCCGCACCCGATCCGTCCGCCTATTCTTCCATGTATAGGGACGAGACGGAGAGCAACATCACCTACGTCAACCGCCCGAAAAAGATCGTCACGGACGCCACCCGTTCGGGGGAGACGCCGCGCGCGTCGGCAGCCTCCGCCGCGGGGACGGATTTTTACCGCAAGGACGTGGATACCGCCTATTCCGCATCGTCCGGGGACGGGCTGACATCGCAGCGCCCCGTTTCCGCTTTCAAGGGGGTCGTGCAGGATGCGTCTTTCGATCGTGACCGCATGCCGCCGCGCGCGCAGCAGCCCGCCGAGGAAGACGCGCCCGCGCGTCCGGAGACGCGCGTCGGCTTTGCCGACCGCTCTTCTTCCGAGGGGAGGGAGAACGCTCCCGCCGCGGCGCAGGAGGCGCCTTCTTCCCGCGCGGAAGAGAGCGTGCGCTTCATGCCGCAGAGCGATTACGAGAAGGAGGAAGAGGAAAGTTCTACCCTTCGTCCCATCGCGGGGGATCTGGAATCGGCGGTCAATCTCTTTGACGGGGAAGAAGAGGAGGAAGCCGGGCTTTCCGCCGTGCCGGAAGCGGCCGAGCGGTTGCGCGCAGAGAGCGAGCCGCAGCCCGAGGCTGCCGCCCGCCGCGAGGCGTCCGCGCCTGCCGGACCCGTCGCCGAGGTGCCCAAAAAGAAGCATATCTACGCGCGCTATGACGCGCCGCCCATCACTTTCCTGCGCGACTATACGAGTTTGTACAGCGCCGACGAGGAGGAGATCGAAAACAACAAGGAGATCATCGTCGATACCTTGTATCAGCTGAAGATCCCCTCCGAGGTCGTCTCCGTTACGCACGGGCCGACCGTCACCCGCTACGATATCGAGATCCCGGGCAATATCCCCACCAACCGCGTCTTGGGCTGCGATAAAGAGCTCGCCATGCGCCTGCACGCCAAAGACGGCGTCAATGTGCAGACCAATTACGAAAACGGTTCGATCAGTATCGAGGTGCCCAATAAGCAGAAGGCGACCGTCGGGCTGAAAGAGGTCATCCGCACGGAGAGCTTTACCGACGCCAAGCCCGGTTCGCTGATGTTCGGCCTCGGCAAGGACATCGAGGGAAGGGCGATCTGCGGGGATATCGTCAAAATGAAACACCTGCTCGTCGCCGGTTCCACGGGTTCGGGCAAGAGCGTGTGCCTGAACGCACTCATCGTCAGCCTGCTGTACAAGTACAGCCCGGAAGATCTCCGCATCATCCTCGTCGACCCTAAGCAGGTGGAATTCAATATCTATGAAAAGCTGCCTCATCTGATGATCAACGAGATCATCTTCGAACCCGCAAAAGTCATCACCGTGCTCAACTGGGCGATCACGGAGATGGAACGCCGTTACGGCCTGTTCAAGGCAAAGACGAAGAGCGGCACCCTCGTGCGCGAGATCGACGAATACAATGCGCACCTCGAAGAGAACGAGGAGAAACTGCCCAAGATCGTCATGATCATCGACGAGCTGGCAGATCTCATGCAGGCGGCAAAGAAGGATATCGAGGACAGGATCCAGCGCCTTACGCAGAAGTCGCGCGCGGCGGGCATCCACCTCGTGCTCGCCACCCAGCGCCCGTCCACCGACGTCATCACGGGCATCATCAAGTCCAACCTGCCCACCCGTATCGCGTTCAAGGTCGTGCAGGAGGTGGATTCGCGCACCATCCTCGATTCGTCCGGGGCGGAAAAGCTGCTCGGCTACGGCGACATGCTCTATAAGATGGACACGATGACCTTCCCGTACCGCGTGCAGGGCGCCTACCTCAGTTCGCAGGAAGTGCAGGACGTCGTCGAATATATCAAAGAACATAACGAAGCGTACTTTGACGAAAGCGTCTCCGACTTTATCAACAACAACGGCGGAGGCGGCGGAGAGGGAGGCGGCGACAGCGACGATTCCGTTGAAGCCGTTTACATCGACGCGCTGCGCTACGTCGTCTCCATCGGGCAGGCGTCCATCTCCATGATCCAGCGCAAATGCTCGGTCGGCTATCCGAAGGCGGGCAAGATCATCGAATGGATGGAGAATATGGGATACATTTCCGCCTTTGAAGGCGCCAAGGCGCGCAAAGTGCTGATGACGCAGGAAGAGTTTGAGAGCAAGTACGGCGATTACGGAAACTGATATGCTGCAAGACAAGAAGTTCGGCATGATCTCGCTCGGCTGCGACAAAAATCGCGTGGACGCGGAGCGGATGCTCGACGTCATCCGCTCGCACGGATATGCCGTCACGGACGACATGGCGGAAGCGAACGTACTCATCGTCAATACTTGTGCTTTTTTGGAAGAGGCGCGCGCGGAGGCGATCGATACCGTCCTCGAATGCGACGGCTATCGGGGCGGCGCTCTCGAAAAGCTGGTCGTCAGCGGCTGTCTCCCCGAAAAATATATCGGCGAATTGTTCCCGTCTTTGACGGAAGGGGACGTGTTCCTCGGTTGCAGCGACGCGGAGATCCTGCTCGACGCGCTCGAGCGCTCTTATCGCGGAGAGCGCGTCAATGCGGTCGGGTGCGGCAGGGAACATCTTTCGGGCAGGGTGCTGACCACGCCTGCGCACTATGCGTATCTGAAGATCGCGGACGGCTGTAACAATTTCTGCACGTATTGTCTCATTCCCAAGATCCGCGGAAGATATCGTTCTTATCCGATCGAGGCGCTCGTCGAGGAGGCGGAAAGCCTGGGAGAATTGTCCGAACTCATCCTTGTCGCGCAGGACGTGACTCGCTACGGGGTCGATCTGTACGGAGAAAAGAGCCTCGTCCGCCTTCTCCGCGCCCTGACGGCGGCGGACAACATCCGTTCCGTCCGCCTGCTTTATTGTTATCCGGACGCCATCGACGGCGCGCTCATCGAAGAGATCGCAAATAATCCCAAGATTGTCAAATATCTCGATATCCCGCTGCAGCACAGCGAGGACGATGTCCTGAAGCGGATGAACCGCAGGGGGAGCCGCGCGGGATATCTGTCGCTGCTCGCAAAACTGCGGGAAGCGGTGCCCGGCATCGCGATCCGTTCGACCTTCATCGCGGGATTTCCCGCGGAGACGGAGGAAGAAGCCGCCGCGCTGGAAAGTTTTTTGCGGGAGGCGAAGCTGACGAACTGCGGCTTTTTTGCCTACTCCCGCGAGCCGGACACGCCCGCATATAAGATGAAGGGGCAGATCCCCGCTTCCGTCAAAAAGAGGCGCGTCAGGCGGCTGTATGCCGTGCAGGAGGGGATCTCCGCGGCGTATCTCGCGTCGTGGGTCGGAAAGAGGCTGCGCGTGCTCTGCGACGGCATCGACGGAGAACGCGGCTGTTTTGTCGGCAGGGGATATTTCAGCGCGCCCGAGATCGACGGCAAGGTGTATTTCCGCGCGCCGCAGGCCTGTCAGGGCGAATATTATGACGTTTTGATCACGGATACGGACAGTTACGATCTGTTCGGCCGTACGGAGGACTATTCCGAATGAATCTGCCCAATAAGATCACGCTCGTGCGCATTTTTCTGATCCCCGTCTTTGTCGCGGTCTTTTTTCTGAGCGCCGTTCCGTATCACTATTTTATCGCCGCCGTCATCTTTGTCGCCGCGGCGTGTACGGATTTCCTCGACGGGCATATCGCCCGCAAATACAATCTGGTCACCAACCTCGGTAAATTTCTCGATCCCATCGCGGATAAAGTGCTCGTTTCTTCCGCGCTGATCTGTCTGCTCGTCCGGCCGCAGGTGCTTACGGTCGCATGGCAGGGAGATTGGGTGATGATCGCCTGCGCCGTCTGCACGGCGGTCATCCTGGCGCGGGAACTGATCGTCAGCGGATTCCGCATGGTCGCGGCTTCCGCGGGGCTGGTGCTCGCCGCCGATAAGGTGGGCAAGGTCAAAACGACCTTTCAGGATATCGCCATCGCGCTGCTTTTGGCGGGGGCGGACTTTTTCGGATCGGCGCGCGTGAGCGAAGTGCTCTGCGCCGTCGGGCTCGTCTGCCTCGCCGCAGCCACCGTACTGACCATTTGGTCAGGCACGGGATATATCGTCAAAAACAGGCATGTGCTGCGCGCTCCCGCCGGGGACGGGCAGCAAAAAGAAAACAAAGAGTGAGGGGAGGGCGCCGCATTTCGGCAGAGCCATGAAAAACGGGTGCATCGCGCTGCAAGCGATCGGCAGCGGTTATTCGGATCAATACGTCGCGGACTTGCTCGCGGCGCTGCGCAGCGGAGGGTATGCCGTCGATAAGGTGAGCGTGCTCTTTTCCGAAGAGGGCTTTGCGGAGGCGTTGGAAGAATACGGCGCTTTCGACAATGTCTTTGTCCTCGCGGGGGCGGGCAGTAGCGCCGCCGCCCTCGGAGAGCGGGCGTGCGCCGGGCTCGGCGTGCAGCCGGCGGACGGGGTGCGCGCGGACGCGGGGGACAGGACGCTTTTCTTTTTGCGCGAGGAGGAAGCCTGCTCCTACGTCAAGGAGAAGGCGCTCGCCTTCCTCGACGAAAAGTACGGCTGTAAACATGCGCGCATCGTCGTGCGCTGTGTGGGCGTGCCCGAAGATAAATTTGCCGCGGCGCTCGGCGACGTCAAAAGGATGGGAGACGAAACCTTCTCGTATAACGTCGGAGAAAAGTGGGGGGATCTGCGGCTGGAGATCGTCTATCCCGCCGAGCGGCAGGAGGTCGCGGATAAGATGCTGCGCTCCCTCGTGGACGCGCTGAACGACTTTATCTATGCTGTGGACGACCTTGCGCTCAACGAGTGCGTGTTTGAGATGCTCAAGCTGCGCGGCATGCAGCTCGCCCTGGCGGAATCGTTTACGGGAGGGGGAGTCGCATCCCGCCTCATCGAGATGCCCGGCATCAGTTCTGTGCTTTACGAGGGGGTCGTCGCGTACGCCAACGTTTCTAAGATCAAACGCCTCGGCGTCAACCGCTTCACCGTCATCAAGAACGGCGCCGTATCCGACGAGACGGCGTATGAAATGGCGGCGGGGCTGATCGCGGGCGGGTATTGCAACATTTCTCTCGCGACGACGGGCATCGCGGGCCCGCAGACGGACGATTCCGGCAAACCCGTAGGGCTTTGTTATCTCGCGGTGGGCCTGCGCGATTCCGTCTACGTCTACAAATATCAATTCGGCGGCTCGCGCGAGGATATTACGCAGAGGGCGATCAATCAGTCTCTTTTTCTCATGTATAAGCATATAAAATAATTTTTACAAAGTATTATGTGCGGCATGATCCGCATAAAAGCGTAAAGTATTGCATCAGGAGTTGTATATGGACAATGAAAAGATGAAGGCGCTCGACCAGGTGCTTGCCCAGATCGAAAAGCATTACGGCAAGGGCGCGATCATGAAGCTCGGCGACGCCGCGGGGAACACGGATATCGAAGTCATCCCCACAGGCTGCCTTTCGCTGGACATGGCGCTCGGCATCGGCGGGCTGCCCCGCGGCAGGATCATCGAGATCTTCGGGCCGGAGTCATCGGGCAAAACGACGGTCGCGCTGCACGCCATCGCACAGATCCAAAAGGCGGGCGGCATCGCCGCGTTTATCGACGCGGAGCATGCCCTCGATCCCGTCTATGCCAAAAAGCTGGGCGTCGATCTGGACAACCTGTATGTTTCGCAGCCGGACACGGGCGAACAGGCGCTGGACATCTGCGATTCCCTCGTCAGGAGCGGCGCGGTCGATCTCATCGTCATCGATTCGGTGGCGGCGCTCACGCCGAAGGCGGAGATCGAGGGGGAGATGGGCGAGTCGCACGTCGGCCTGCAGGCGCGGTTGATGTCGCAGGCGCTCAGGAAGCTGACGGGCATCATCAATAAATCCAAGACGTGCGTCATTTTTATCAACCAGCTGCGCGAAAAGGTGGGCATCCTGTTCGGCAACCCGGAAACGACGCCGGGCGGCAAGGCGCTCAAGTTTTACGCGAGCGTGCGCATCGACGTGCGCAAGGCGGACGCCCTCAAGGACAGCGACGGGATCATGGGCAACAAGACGCGCGCCAAGATCGTCAAAAACAAACTTGCCCCGCCTTTCAAGACGGCGGAGTTCGATATCCTCTACGGCGAGGGCATCTCGCAGGAGGGCTGCATCATCGACCTCGGCAACAACATCGGCGTGATCGCTAAGAGCGGCGCGTGGTTTTCCTATGAAGGGGAAAAGGTCGCGCAGGGCCGGGAAAAGATGCGCGACTGGCTGAAAAAGAATCCGGACAAGGCGAAGGAGATCGAAGAAAAGATCCGCGCCGCGTACAAGGGCAAGCCCGCCGCGGAGACGGCGGAAGCGCCCGCCGAAGGATAAGAAAGCGAGATGAGATTCGGTTTTGTCAAAGTAGCCGCGGCGACGCCTTCCCTGCGCGTCGCCGACGTCGCTTATAATGCGGAAAAGATCGCCGAGGCGATCGGCGAGGCGGACAAGGCGGGGGTGCAGCTCCTCGTCTTTCCGGAACTTTCCATCAGCGGGTATACCTGCGGGGATCTGTTCGGGCAGCAGTCGCTTTTGGACGGATGCGCCGAGGCGCTGCGCGCGCTCGCGGAAAGGACGGCGGGCATCGGGATGCTCGTCTTTGTCGGGGTGCCCGTGCGCCTCGGCGGGGCGCTGTACAACTGCGCCGCCGCCCTCAACGGCGGCAAGGTGATCGCCTTTGTCCCCAAGACGTATCTGCCGAACTATGCAGAATTTTACGAACGGCGCAATTTCAGGCCTTATACGGGCGAAAATACTTCGGTCGGCTTTTACGGCGCGCAGGTGCCCTTCGGCAACAAGTTCGTGTTTGCGGAAGGGCAGACGCCCGATTTTACCGTCGCGGCGGAATTGTGCGAAGATCTCTGGGCGGCGATCCCCCCGTCCTCTTTCCACGCGCAGGCGGGCGCGAACATCATCGTCAACCTGTCCGCTTCGGACGAGACGGCGGGCAAGGCGGAATACCGGCGCCTGCTCGTGCGGGCGCAGTCGGCAAAATGCGTGTGCGGCTACGTTTACGCGGACGCGGGGGAAGGGGAATCGACGACGGATATGGTGTTTTCGGGGCATGACATCATCGCCGAAAACGGGGAGATCGTAAAGGAGAGCGCTCTTTTTCAAACCGGGCTGACCGTATCCGAGATCGACGCGGAAAAACTCGCCGGCGAACGCCGCCGCATCAACACATTCGGCGACGGGCAGCTGCCTGCCGGCTATGCAGCGGTGCCCTTTGCCGCTTACAGGGAGGACGGGGCGCTCACCCGTGCCGTTCCCAAGCTGCCGTTTTTGCCTCAGGCGGGCGGCTTGCGGGAGCGCGCCGAACGGATCCTCTCCATCCAGTGTGCGGGGCTGAAAAAGCGCCTCGCGCATACGGGGGCAAAGAGGGCGGTGCTCGGCATTTCCGGCGGGCTGGACAGCGCGCTGGCGCTTCTGGTCACCGTGCGCGCCTTCGACCTGCTCGGCAAAGACCGCGCGGACATCTGTGCCGTGACCATGCCCTGCTTCGGTACGACGGACAAAACGTATCAAAATTCCCTTCGCCTCATGCGCGCGTTGGGCGTTTCCGTGCGCACGGTGGATATCGCGGGGACGGTGCGCTCTCATTTCAAGGATATCGGGCACGACGAAGGGGTGCGCAACGCCGCTTACGAAAACGCGCAGGCGCGCATGCGCACGATGGTCTTGATGGATATCGCCAACGATGCGGACGGTTTGGTCGTCGGCACGGGCGATCTGAGCGAACTGGCGCTCGGCTGGGCGACGTACAACGGCGATCACATGTCCATGTACGGCGTCAACGCTTCCGTGCCCAAGACGCTCGTCAAATACCTCGTCGCGTATGAAGCGGAACGGCTGGGCGGCGACGCGGAGGCGGTTCTTCAGGATATCCTCCATACCGAGATCAGTCCAGAACTTCTTCCTCCCGAGGCGGGCAAGATCGCGCAAAAGACGGAGGAACTGGTCGGCCCGTACGAATTACATGACTTTTTCCTGTATCACGCCGTGCGCTGCGGAACTGCGCCGAAGAAGGTGCTTTTCCTCGCGGAGACGGCGTTTGCGGGCGTCTACGATGCGGCGACGGTCAAAAAGTGGTTGGTGCGCTTTTATCGGCGGTTCTTCTCGCAGCAGTTCAAGCGTTCCTGCCTGCCCGACGGGGTCAAGGTCGGTTCGGTCGGCCTTTCGCCCCGCGGCGACTGGCGCATGCCTTCCGATGCCTGTGTGCAGGGTTGGCTCAAAGAACTCGAATAAAGCCCTTCCCCGGAGCCTTGCTTCGGGGAATTTTTTTTGCGGCGGGCAGGAATTTCGTTCATAATATTGACTTTTGCGCCGATATAAGCTATAATAAATAAGGTATGAATTAAAAAGGGCGGTTTTGCGCATTTTTCTGCGCGCAAAGGCATGCGCGCGGGCTGCCTGTCCTTTTTATCCATATACGCAGTCCAATTTCATTTACAGGAGGCTAAAAAAGTGTTTTACCAAACCAACGGCTCCCTGTTTCTGGCGGGTACGGTCCCGGCTTGGGTGTTCGCGGTCGTACTTGTCGTCGCTATTTTAGTAGTCGGCGCTGCCGGGTTTTTTGTCGGACGGTTCTTGTATAAAAAGATGTTCGATAAAAAGGTCGGCGATGTTGAACAGACGATCAAAATAATGCGCGAGGAAGCGGAAAACGAATGCCGCGCATTAAAAAAGGAAGCTATTTTAGAGGCTAAGGAACAGGACTTAAAGTTACGGAACGAGTTTGAAAGAGAGAGCAAAGAAAAGCGGGCGGAGCTCGCCAGGTCGGAACAGCGGCTGATGCAGAAGGAGGACAGCCTCGATAAAAAAGAGGATTCCCTTCTCAAGCGTTCCGAACAGCTCGAACAGCAGCAAAAAAATCTTTCCCGCCAGGAAAACGAGATCAAAAAGCTGCAGGAAAAGGTCAATCATCAGCACGATCTGATGATCCAGGAGTTGGAAAAGGTCGCGCAGCTCACGCGGGAAGAGGCGAAAAAGCTGTTGACGGAGAACATCCTCGACGAGGCCCGTCACGACGCCGCCGTGCAGGTGCGCAATATCGAGCAGGAAGCGAAGGACGAAGCGGATGCGGAGGCGAAAAAGATCATCAGCCTCGCCATCCAGCGCTGTGCTTCCGATCACGCGTCCGAGATCACGGTGTCTGTGGTGCCGCTGCCCAACGACGACATGAAGGCGCGCATCATCGGGCGGGAAGGCAGGAACATCCGTGCGCTTGAGAACGCGACGGGCATCGAACTGATCATCGACGACACGCCGGAGGTGGTCATCCTTTCCGGATTCGATCCCGTGCGCAGGGAAGTGGCGCGCCTCGCCCTCGAAAAACTCATCGGCGACGGCAGGATCCATCCCGCCCGCATCGAAGAGACGGTCGAAAAGGTGCGGAAAGAACTCGACCAGCAGATCAAGGAAAACGGCGAGGCCGCCATGTTCGAGGTGGGTATCTTCGGCCTGCATCCCGAACTGATCAAACTGCTCGGAAGGCTCAAATACCGCACGAGCTACGGGCAGAACGTGTATAAACACTCCATAGAGGTGGCGCAGCTTGCCGGCATGATGGCGGCGGAACTCGGGCTGGACGTCAATCTCGCCAAGCGCGCGGGCCTTTTGCACGATATCGGTAAGGCGGTCGACCATGAGCAGGAGGGCACGCACATCCAGATCGGCGCGGATATCGCCAAAAAATATAAGGAAAACGCCAACATCGTCAACGCGATCATGGCGCACCACGGAGACGTGGAACCCAAGACGGTGGAAGCCGTGCTCGTACAGGCTGCCGACGCGATCTCGGGCGCACGGCCCGGTGCACGCCGCGAGACGAGCACCAACTACGTCAAGCGGCTTGAACAACTCGAACAGATCGCCTCTTCTTTTAAAGGAGTGGACAAGAGTTATGCGATCCAAGCGGGCAGAGAGGTGCGCGTCATCGTCAAACCCGAACAGATCGACGATGCGCAGACACTCTTCCTTGCCAAGGATATCGCAAAAAAGATCGAGCAAGAGCTTGAATATCCCGGGCAGATCAAGGTCAACGTCATCCGGGAATATCGCAGCGTGGAATACGCCAAGTGATCCGGCAATAAAAAAGCCCTCGGTCAAAATGACCGAGGGCGCATATGTTTTAAATAGCGCAAAAAAGGCGGGGCAGGGCTCCGTCTTTTGCGATGCGGAGCGACGTCTAAAAAAGGACGAGGAAGCACGATGTTGTGCTTCCTCGTCCTTTTTTTGGTAGCCCCACGGGGACTCGAACCCCGGTTTTCGCCGTGAGAGGGCGACGTCTTAACCGCTTGACCATGAGGCCGTTTCAAACTTGCTTGATGATTATAGCATAAAAACGAAAATCGGGCAACCGTTTTTGACAAGGTTTTGATAGATTTTTTAATTTTTTCTGTCCGTATCGGATGCAAAAGCGCGGCGCGTATTTTTTCGTTACGGTATAGCAGGGCGGGCGGTGTAAGCCGCCCGCATCGAAAACAAAAGGGGATCCGCCTGTGCCGCAGAACGAAAAAGTGTTAACCCGCTTCTCGCAGGTGGGTGCGCCGCTTGCCGCCTCAGCCTTTCCGTTCAAAAACAGACCTCGCCTATCGGCATAGACCTTTCGAAAGCGCTCCCTTTTTTACATTGTGGATTAAGATAATTCGAACTCCGAACACCGCAGATCGTTTTCTGTCTATATTATAAATGATTTTTACGAAAATTTCAACAAGATACGGGGTATTTTTCAGATCCGGAAAAAATTGCCTCGCCGTTATCTGTTGGCTGCCTTTTCGAGCGCGCACAGATAGGCGTACATTTGGCTTTCGGAATTGAGCCCGTAGCGCGCTTCCGTTTTGTCCGCTCTTGTTTGGCGGATGGAGGCGGTGGTAAACTCCGCCGCGATCCTGACGGCGGCGTCCGTATCCAGGCCGCGCGCCAGGCAGCCGACGAGCGCGCTTGCGTACACGTCGCCCGCGCCGTGAAAGGCACCCTCGATCTTTTCGGTCGCATATTGCCTGCGTTTTCCCGCTTCGTCCGTATAAAAGACGCAGCTCATCGTGCCGTCTTTTCCGGAGACGTCGCATCCCGTCACGGAAGGGCGGGGGCAGAGGGCGTGCAATTTGTCGAGGATGGCGGGGTAATCCCGTTCGCCGACGGAGGCGTAGTCGGTATCCGTCAAAAAGCACGCTTCCGTCAGGTTGGGGACGATCACGTCCGCCGTGCGGCACAGCCCTTTCATCTCTTCCACAAAATTTCTGTCAAAGTGAGAGTACAGCCTGCCGTTATCGCCCATCACCGGGTCGACGATCATCGTTCCCCCCGCCTTGAGGAAGCGTCGCTTGATCCCCTTGACCGTCTCGATCTGCCGGATGCTGCCGAGATAGCCGCTGATGATAATATCGTAGGAAAGCCCCAACCCTTCCCATTGGTCGAGCATGGCGGGGATATCTTCGCTCAGGTCGCGGAAGGTATAGCCGGTAAAGCCGCCCGTATGGGTGGAGAGGATGGCGGTGGGCAGGATATCGCAAGTGACGCCCGAAGAGGAAATGACGGGCAGCGCGACGGTCAGGGAACATTTTCCGACGCAAGAGATATCGTTGATGGCAAGCACGCGCATGGCTTTAGACCCTCCCGTATGGCGATGTACCAAATTATACAGCGCCGTTGCGGTTTTGTCAAGCGAATGGTCAGGGGCGGTTTTGAAAGCAGGCGCGCACACTTTCGAAGCAGAGTTTCGGGCGGCGGTATTCGTCAAAGATCCCCTTGTTGTTCATCGTGCGCGGGCGTGTTCCCCACCATTCCTCGCTGATGCGGATGTCGGCAAACTGCCAGATGTATACTCCCGAACAGTCGGGGAAGGAGAGGATCGCTTCCAGCTGGTCGCGCAGGGTGTCCGCCTGATATTCCTCGCCCCACTTCGCCTTGTAGGCGCTGCGATAGCCGTAAATGCCGCCCGCGCCCACCTCGGTGATGAGGAAGGGCTTGCCTGCGCCGCCCGTTTCCCTTTGCACCCAGCCGTAGAGGTCGGCAAGATATTCGCCCGCGGGCGTGTCGTGGTACCATTGCGGATAGATGTTGTAGGAGACGACTTCGGGGAGGTCGAAGCAGATATCCGTCTTGAATTTGCAGCTGGCAAACGAGCGGGGGCGGCTTTGATCGAGCGAACGGATGAGATCGAATTGCTTTGCGTAGCAGGCTTTTCCGTATTCGCTGTCGCTCGCACATTCGTTGAGGATGCCCCAAATATAGATCGACGGATGGTTGTAATGCTGTTCGACCATCTCGCGCGTGACTTCTTCCGCCTGCTGCTCGAAACGAGGGTTTTGCATCTGTTCGAGGCTCAGCCCGCGCGCGTGGTTCTCTTCCCAGACGAGGATGCCCAGCTCGTCGCAGAGGTCGAGGAAGCGTTCGTCGTTGGGGTAGTGCGCGGTGCGTACCGAATTTGCGCCCAGGCTTTTGACGAGCTGCAGATCGTATGCCATGGCGGCAAAGGGGAGGGCGCAGCCGTACTGCGGGTGGTCTTCGTGGCGGCAGACGCCGCGGATATAGAGAGGGGCGCCGTTGAGGAGGATGCGTTTGCCCTCGATCGCGATCTCGCGGAAGCCGAAGCGGTCGATCAGGTCGTCAAAGGCTTCGCCTTCCTTCTCCAGGATCGCCGTGACCGTATAGAGGGCGGGATCTTGCGGCGACCATGCGCGCGCGCCGGGGCAGGAGATCTCGGCGGCGAATACGTTTAGCCCGTCGGCAAGGCGCGCGGGCGGGAGCAGCCGTTCCGTTTCGCCGATGCGGAGGCGCAGGGAGACGGGCGCGCGTTCGGAAAGGTTGGAAACGAAGATCTCCGCCCTTGCCAGCCAGGCGCCTTCCCTGCGGAACGGGGTGACGCGGATGCGCTCGATATAGCAGCTGCCCACCTGTTCGGCGAGGACGGGGCGGGACACGCCGCCGTAGGACATATAGTCGTTGGGAACGTGCAGCGCGCTCTCCGGTGAAAAGCGGTTGTCTGCGACGATCTCGAGGGTATGCCTGCCGGCGCGCAGGCCGCGCGCGACGGCGGAAAAGGCGGTGTACGCGTTGTAGTGCGCGGCGATCTGTTTGCCGTCACAAAGACGGCTGCCGTATGGCTCACGCCTTTGCATTCGATGCGCACGTTGCCTTCCCCCTCGAATTGCGTCGAATATTTGCCTTTGCCGCGGTATTTTCCTAAGCCGGGGTACGTTTCCCAACAGCTCGGGACGGGGACGGAAAGGCGCTCTCCCGTATGTTCTCCCTGCAGGGGCACAAAGTCCCACAGCTTTTCCGAAAGTTCTTGCTGTTTGCGGATGGTGTGCGTCAGAAAGGTGCGGATCATAGATCTCCTCCGTTGCCGCCGAAAGCGTGCATATATCTCTCCCTTACAGTATAACATACTGCGGGGGAAACGGCAAGGAAAAATCAAAAAATGCCGGGATCCTTTTCGGTCGCGGCGGCTTTTATGCAAGTGCGGAAAATGCCTTTACATTGCACGCGCGATGTGGTATAATAAAGACGTTCCCGAGCGGAACAATTTTACGGAGGTAACGACGGCTATGGCAGAATTGAAATATGAGATCACGGAAAAATTGGGCGTGCTCGGCGAATCGGCAAACGGCTGGACGAAGGAACTCAACCTCGTCAGCTGGAACGACCGCGAGCCCGTCTACGATATCCGCACTTGGAGCCCCGACCACGAGCGCATGGGCAAGGGCGTCACGCTCGCTCCCGACGAGATGAAGACGCTCAAGGACTTGCTGGAAAAATCTGAACTGTAAAGAAGGAGAAGCGCTTCTTTTCGGGGCGCTCCTTTTTTGCGCCCGCATTTTTAGCATGCTTTTGGAGAAGATCATGGCAGATACATCCGTTTACGAAAACCCTTTGCTCAGCCGCTATGCGAGCCGCGCGATGGCGGAAAATTTTTCCGACGACACGAAGTTTCGCCTGTGGAGAAAACTTTGGATCGCCCTCGCGGAGGCGGAAAAGGAATTGGGGCTTCCCGTTACAGGCGAACAGATCGCCGAGATGAAGGAACACGCGGAGGACATCAATTATGAGGACGCGCGCGCCTTCGAACGGGAGGTGCGCCACGACGTGATGGCGCACGTCAAGGCGTTCGGCAAGCAGGCGCCGAAGGCGAAGCCCATCATCCATCTCGGCGCGACTTCCTGTTTTGTCACGGACAACGCGGAAGTGATCGTCATCGACCGCGCGCTCGATATGGTGCAGGAAAAGTTGGTCAACGCGATGGACAAATTGCGCGCGTTCGCGCGCAAGTATAAAGCGCTGCCCACCCTCGGCTTTACTCATCTGCAGCCCGCGCAGCTGACCACGGTCGGCAAGCGCGCGACGCTGTGGCTTTCCGATCTGGAGATGGATCACTTTTCCCTCAGTCATCTGAAAGACACGGTCAAATTGCGCGGCGTCAAGGGGACGACGGGTACGCAGGCGAGTTTTTTGGAACTGTTCGGCGGCGACGGCGAAAAGGTCAAAGAATTGGAGCGGCGGGTCGTCGCCAAGATGGGATATGCGAAGGTGTACGGCGTGACGGGGCAGACATATCCGCGCAAGTTCGATTACAACGTGCTCTGCGTCCTTTCGCAGATCGCGCAGAGCGCCTATCGTTTTTCCAACGATATCCGCCTGCTGCAGCACATGAAAGAGGTGGAAGAACCTTTCGAAAAGCAGCAGATCGGTTCTTCCGCGATGGCATATAAGCGCAACCCGATGCGCAGCGAGCGCATGGGCTCGCTCGCGCGCTATGTGCTCAGCCTCCCCGTCAACGCGGCCGTCACCGCTTCCACGCAGTGGTTCGAACGCACCCTCGACGACAGCGCCAACAAGCGCATCGTCATCGCGCAGGCGTTTCTTGCCGTGGATGCGATCCTCAACCTCTATCTCAACATTGCGGAAAATCTCGTCGTGTACGACAAGGTCATCGCCAAACATATCGCCGCGGAACTTCCTTTCATGGCGACGGAAAACATCATGATGGAGTGCGTCAAGGCGGGCGGAGACAGGCAGGAACTGCACGAGCGCATCCGCGAGCTGTCCATGCAGGCGGCTGCGCACGTCAAACAGGAAGGAAAGGAGAACGACCTTATCGAGCTTATCAAGGGGGATGACATGTTCGCCGCCGTCAGGGACAGGCTGGACGGCATCCTCGACGCCAAAAACTTCATCGGCAGGAGCAGCGAGCAGGTAGAGGAGTTTTTGTCGGCGGAGATCGACCCCATCCTCGAAAAGCACGCGGCGCTGCTCGGCAAGAGCGGAGAAGTGCGCGTATAAAGCGAAGAAACAAAAGTATAGCGGATTCCGAAGAGAAAAAGCCGCCCGTTTTTGTTGACAGGGGCGGCTTTGCCGTTTATAATTTGCATAGTACGGAGAAATACTATAATGAGCGTTTCCGTTTTTGGAAAGCGCTTGGGAGAAAGCGGGCAATGCTTGAACTGAAAAACATATCATATACGGTACAGGACGAGGATACGGGCAGGATCCAGACCATCTTGCAGGACGTCAGCCTCTCCTTTACAAACGGTATCAACGTGATCACGGGCCCGAACGGCAGCGGAAAGTCGACTATGATCAAGCTGATCATGGGGTTCGAAAAGCCTGCGTCGGGCAAAGTTCTGCTGGACGGGGAGGATATCACCGGCCTCGGCGTGACCGAGCGGGCAAGGCGCGGATTTACCATCGCCTTTCAGCAGCCGGTGCGCTTCAAGGGGATCACCGTCAAAAAGCTGCTGGAACTTGCGAGCGGCAGGTCGATGAATACGGACGACATGTGTGACTGCCTCTCTTCCGTGGGGCTGTGCGCGCGCAACTATATCGACCGCGCCGTGGACGGCACCCTTTCGGGCGGAGAGCTCAAGCGCATCGAACTTGCGACCGCGATCGCCAAGGGCGGAGAAGTATTTCTTTTGGACGAACCGGAAGCGGGCATCGATCTTTGGAGCTTTGAAGGGCTGGTGCAGATTTTCGACCGCCTGCGCGGCAAGACGCTCATCATCGTCAGTCACCAGCAGCGCATCCTCGAGACGGCGGACAGGATCTTCCTGTTCGACAGCGACAAGATCTCCGAGGCGGACAGGGGAGACGATCTGTACGCCCTGCTTACCCGCCGCCCCGCCTTGTGCAGGCGCAACATCAAGGAGCAATGACTATGGATAAGACGGACAGCGAACTGTTAGAGACGATCGCGGGGCTGCATGACATACCAGAAGGCAGCTTCAACATCCGCAAAAACGGAAAACTTTTGGCGAGAAATTCCACCGCCGACATAGAGATCGTCCCCAAAAAGGATAAGGACGGCATCGACATCATCATTAAGCCCGGGGTGGTCAATAAGTCGGTGCATATCCCCGTCCTGTTGACGGTGGGCGATTTTCGCGAGACGGTGTATAACGATTTTTATATCGGCGAGGGGGCGGATGTGACGATCGTCGCGGGCTGCGGCATCCACAACGACGCCTGCGGCGACGCCGAGCACGACGGCATCCATTCCTTTTATTTGGAAAAGAATGCCAAGGTCAAATACGTCGAGCGGCACTATGCCGCGGGCGACGGTACGGGAAAAAAGAGTTTTGATCCCGTCACGAACATTTATTGCAAGGAAAATGCCTGTTTTGTGATGGAGTCCACCCAGCTGGGCGGGGTGACAAGCACCGACCGCAAGACGTATGCCCGCCTCGGCAAGCGCGCGCAGCTGATCGTCAAGGAAAAGATCCTCACCGACGGAGAAGAGCGCGCCGTGACCGACTTCAAGGTGGAACTGGAAGGGGAGCACAGCCGCGCGGATATCGTCAGCCGCAACGTTGCCAAGGGCAAGTCCGTGCAGAGTTTCGGTTCCGATCTGATCGGCAAGAGCGAGTGCTTCGGCCACGTCGAGTGCGACGGCATCCTCCTCGGGGAGGCGCGCATCGTCTCCACGCCCAAGATCGACGCCGTCAGCCCGGAGGCGAGCCTCGTACACGAGGCGGCGGTCGGCAAGATCGCGGGCGAGCAGCTGCTAAAACTCATGAGTTTGGGGCTGACCGAGCAGGAGGCGGAAGACGCCGTCATAAAAGGATTTTTAAATTGAACGATCTCCGCCCGCGCGCAGCGCGGGCGGATCTTTGTATCCTATTTATTCCATCGGCGGCACATACGGGACAAGGCGCGCATACACTGATGATGAGGACTTACGGAGGATAAGGCTTTTGAACGGGTTTATGGCGCTCCCCGTGTGGGTGCAGGCGTTGGCGGCGGTGCTCTTTACATATGCGATGACGGCGGCGGGGGCGTCGCTCGTGTTTTTTGTTAAAAAGCTGCCCGAACGGCTGCTCACCGCGGCGACGGGATTTGCGGCGGGCATCATGCTTGCGGCAAGTTTTTTTTCTCTGCTGCTGCCCGCGTTGGAGGGGGCGCAGGGATCGGGGAAAGGGTATGCCGCCCTCGTGACGGCGGTCGGTTTTTTGGCGGGCAGCGCGCTCATTTTGCTCTCCGGCGCCGTCTTTTGCCCGAAAGGCGGGCGGGGCGGTAAAGGCGTGATGTCCGCTGCCATGACCCTGCACAACATCCCGGAAGGGTTTGCCGTCGGCGTGGCATTCGGTTCGGCGGCGGGGGAGGCGGGCGCGCTCGTCGCGGCGGTCATGCTCGCTGCGGGCGTCGGCATCCAAAATTTCCCCGAAGGGTTGTGCGCGGCGCTGCCGCTGCGGAAGGAGGGCGCCTCTGCGGGCAGGGCGTTTTTTGTGGGGCAGGCGACGGGCGCGGTGGAGGTGCCGGCGGGGGTGCTCGGTGCGTTGGCGGTGGGGCTGATCTCCGCACTGCTGCCGTGGGCGCTCGCCTTTTCCGCGGGTGCGATGATCGCTGCCGTCTGCTCCGAACTCATCCCTTCCGGATTTTCCGACGACAAGCCCGCTGCCGCGGTCGGCGTGGCGTTCGGCTTTGCCGTGATGATGTTTTTGGACGTTTTTCTCGGATAGTGTATAAGATCCGCGCGAAAGGGGAAAACTTCCGTATATGGAAACGATCGAGGAAAACAAGCGGGAGCCGGTGCCGGAAGAAAGGGTGGAGGCGTCCGCGTGCCGCAAGTCGGTGCTGATGGTGGGCGCGTCTTCGGGCATCGGCTATGAGATCGCCTTAAAGCTGATCGGCAGGAATTACAGCGTATCCAACATTTCCCGCACGCCCTGCCCGCTCGGCAGGGTGGAAAATTATGCCGCGGACATTGCATCGGAGGGTTTGCTCGAACGGATGGTGCACGCCGCGTCGGAAGGGAAAGAGCTGTATGCCCTCATTTATTGCGCGGGCTGTTCGATGGCGGCGCCCATCGAATATGCACAGCCGCGCGATTATCGATATCTCTTCGAAGTCAATTACTTCGGGGCGGTGCGCGCCATACAGGCGGCGTTGCCGCACATGAAGAAGCGTGGCGGCAGGATCGTGCTGATCAGTTCGATGGCAGGGCTGTTCCCCGCCGCGTTCGAGGGGTTTTACTCCTGTTCGAAAGCGGCGCTCGATATGCTCGCCAAAAGTGCGGACATCGAGTTGTCGCCCTTCGGCATCCAGGTGACGAGCGTCCAGCCGGGCGGCACATCTACGGGGTTTACATTTAAAAGAAAGGTTTACCCCCGCGAAGAGAGCAAGGAATATGCGGCGCGCGTGGGGAGAGCGGCTTCGGCGCTCGCCGATATGGAACAGGGCGGCATGCACGCGGGCGAAGTCGCTCGCTGCGTGGCAGATCTGTTGGCGTCAAAAAAGCAGCCGCATGAGCTGCGCTGCGGAAGCAAAAACAAATTTTTTGCGGCGGCAGGGAAGGTGCTGCCCGAACAATTCGCCCTTTATTTGAATAAAAAGGCGTATAGACAGTAAATTTGCGATGTAGTATGCCTGACATGATTTATAAAAAAGACGGGGAGCCGCGCGATCGGCTTCCCTTTTTCTCATTCGTTAAAAAATTGGCAGGCATTGCGGCGGAGCGGGCTGCATGCGTATATAATGTAGGTGTAGGCGCCTTCCGTATCCGTGCGCGGCGGGCGTTTGCGCGAAGCGCGGCAGCGGCATGCCGCGCTGCAAGGAGGAAACGCATTTGATATTTTTTGCCGGAAATGACGGCACGATCCTGAAAGGCATCCCCGAAGCCGTTTATCAAGGGGCGGCAAACGCCAACACCGTTTACCTGATCGCCCCGTTTGCGGCGGGGACGCAGGCGTCCGTCTCCTTTCGCCTTCCCGACGGGGAAAATTATCCGCCGTCCGGGCCCGCCGTGATGCGGGAACAGGGCGCGATCGGCGGGGTGGTCGATCCCGTCACGGGCGGCGCGTTTTCGGGCTGGGTATACGATCTTCCCGGCCCGATCGCCGCGCGGTACGGTAAGGTGCTTGTGCAATTTTATTTTACGAACGGTACGGGGCAGGTGGCGGCAACTTCGGTGGCGTCCTTTGTCGTGGGGCAGGGCGTACAGGCAGAATTGCCGGAAACACCCGACGAGGAGACGTATACCGCCATCCTCGCCCGCGTCGCCGCCCTGCAATCGCAGTTGGATAACGGTTTTTATTGCGCGCGTTCCGTCTATGCATGGAACGCCGCCTATACATACGGCGCCGACGAACTGGCGTTTTACGCCGCCGACGGGAGGCGCGCCTTCGTCCGTTCCCGAAAGAGCGGCAACGTGGGCCGCCCGCCCTACGGCGATGCGGGCGTCGTCGATGCGGAATGGTGGGAAGAGGTGGCGGACATCGCGCAGGCGGCGTCGGCGGCGGTTTCCGCCGCGGAGGCGTCGGAAAGTGCGTCCGCCTTTGCGGGCGACGCGGAAGGGAGCGCGGAAGAGGCGCGGCAGAGCGCGGAAGAGGCGCAGGAATATGCCGAGATCGCCAAGCGGTATGCGGAGATCGGCATCCGCCTGAACGCCGATTACGGCTCGGTCGCCGAACTGCCCGCCGTGGGCAGCCCGGAATATATCTATCTGATCCCCGCGGGGAGCGGCGCCTTCGATCAGTATATCTGGTCGTCGGACGCACAGGCATATAAAAAGATCGGTTCGACCGCTTTCGACGCGGATGGATTCGCGCGGGAAGACGGGACGTATCCGGAAATGACGGTGGGCAGTGCGCAGGAAGCGGGCAGCGCCGCCGTCGCGGGCAAACTGACGCATGCGCTGACCATACAAAGCGGTGACGGATCCGTCACCTTTGACGGGTCGGCGGCAAAGACGGTCACGGTCGGAAGCGGCTCTGCCGAGCCGGACGGGACATATCCGGAAATGACGGTGGGCAGCGCCGCCGTCGCGGACAAACTCGCGCACGCGCTGACGGTGACGGGAGGGGACGGCTCGGTCGTGTTCGACGGTTCCGCCGCCGTGACGGTCACCCTCTCCGCGGACATCGAGTGGGCGACGGATGCGGAGGTAACGGCGCTGTTCGGCTCTTCCCTGGCGCCGTCGGTGAGCACGGAAGAGAATGCCGCCGGCGGCACGACATACAGCATTACCTTATAAGGAGGGCGTTGTGTTTACAAAAAATTATAAGATCTTTGAAATTTCCAACAAGCTGGGCTATAACGTATATTGGCAGACGACGGACAATTCGCAATCGGACTATGTGCGTTACGAACTCGTCGCCTCGCCGAAAGATATCGACGGGAACGAAAATTACGCCAAGGTGGACAACTACGGATATTCGACGGCGGAAGATGTCGTCTGCTGGCTGAATCAGAACATGCCTTCCAACATGAGCAATAACTACAGTTTTATGCTGTTCGGCAGCGGCACGACGCCTCCGACCATCGACGATTACAAGATGGAGGCGCCGCTCGATACGGACGATATCCAATATGTTTCGCAGTCGGTGGCGGCGTCCGTCAACAGCGAAACGGATACCTATGAGATGATCTTTACAAACACGCTGCGCAACATGACGGATACGGATATCGTCATCCGCGAAGTCGGTTATGTCAAGGGCGTCCAGACGCTGAAGACCGCCGAAGACGTGAGCAAGAGCAATCTGCATTTTCTTTTCTGGCGCGAGGTATTGGCGGCGCCGATCACGATCGCCGCAGGGGCAGCCAAGACGGTCACGACCGTCCTCTCGTTTTGAGGAGGGGTGCCTATGGCGGTCAATAAGGTGATCCTCGACGGCGAGATCCTCGTCGACCTCACGGGCGATACCGCGGCGGAGGCGGACGTCGCCGCGGGGAAATTGTTCCACCTGCCCGACGGAACGCTGGCGGCGGGAACGGGCACGGGCGGGGGAGGAGGAAGCGGCGAGGGAAAATATTTTTCCTATACCGTGATCGGCTATCCCGCGATCGGCAGCAAAACTTTTCTCGAACACGCGCAATATATCGCCCGGCTCGCCTTCGGGGTGCCCGTCCCGCAGGCGGAGATCACGGCGGCGGACGCGTCCGTATGATCGGAGGTACATATGTCGGAAGCAAACAACGATAAGGCAATTTCTCTCGCCAACCTCGCCGCCTTTAAGGGGATGTGCGACGCCGCCTATTTGGCGAAGGCGGGCGAGGGCGCGGCGGAAGTGGAGCGCCTCATGCGCTTTGTCAATGAAAACGGCGTCTATGTCAATACGGAAGATCCCGATTATTCGGGCACGGACACAAAATATAAAAGCTATTCCATCGAAGGGAATTATGCGGGCGATTCGCCCTTCAAGCTGTATTTCCCGTACCTGTTCCCGAGCGCGACGATCGCCGTGGATAAGGGGAATTATCCCGACATGACGGCGGGCAAAGTGGGGCACAAGCTGACCATTATTGCGGGCGGCGCGACGGTCGAGTACGACGGTTCCGCGGCAAAGACGGTCGACCTCTCCGCGGCGTCGCCCGCGTCTGCCTCCGCGGCGCGCGCGCTTTCCGCGCCCGCGGCCGTAAGCGGTTCTGCCGCGGCGGGACACTGCGTGCAGGCGGACGGCGGCTTTTTGGCGGGCGGGACGGCGTATGCCGTCTTGGCGGACGGGAGCGTGCAGAGCCTTCCGCAAGGGCGGCTCTGCGGCGTGACGGGGCTGTATATCACCCGAAAAGGGGGCGCGCCGTATGTGATGACGGGCGGGGTCAAAGTGCTGTCTGTCCCCGCGGGCGGCGACGTGTACGACATCGTCGTGGCTGCGGAGGATATGATATTATCGGCGCAGTGAGCAACAAACTTCTCTCTTAAAAAGATATGAGATCGTTTGCATAGTATTTCGTCACGCATAAAATGCAGATCATTTTGTCGCCCGCCGCATAAATCGCGCCGTTTCGGGCATGATAAGGGAAGGAGGTAACGCATCATGATCATTGCGAATCTAATCTCTTATATCCTTGTTCTGCTTGGGGCAGTCAACTGGGGATTGTACGGGATCTTTAACTTCAATCTCGTTTCTGCCGTCTTTATGGGGGACAGGAGCGTCGGGGCGATCGTCACGTATTGTATCATCGCGGCGGCTGCGATCTGGCTGATCGTCTACACGGTGTTCGCCAACGGCATCCTGCGCTTTACGGGAAGGCGCGACGACCGCGCTTAAAGCGCCGCGGCAAGGGGGAGAGATCTCGGTCTCTCCCTTTTTTTGTTGCTTTCGTGAAAAGTCTGTGGCAAAAATTTTTACCTGTTTTTTATGATCTGACCGTTGACAAAGGGGGCGCCGGAGCATATAATAGAGGTGATAAAAGTTATCGGTGGTAACTATTATCACTATTGTCATATTGACCCGTTCGCTGTCATGTCGGCTTGTGACGGGCAATGACGGAGGAGGGCCGTATCATGAGTTTTATCGAGTTCAAGGACGTGAGCAGGCATTTTATGATGGGCGACAACGTCATCAAAGCGGCGGACGGCATCAATTTTACCATTGAAAAGGGGGAGTTCTGTGTCATAGTGGGCCCGAGCGGTGCGGGCAAGACGACCGTTTTGAACATGCTCGGCGGTATGGACAAGGTGACGAGCGGCGAGATCTGCGTCAACGGGGTCAAGATCAGTTCTTATACGGAAAAGCAGCTCACGCTGTACCGCCGTTACCGCGTCGGCTTCGTCTTTCAGTTTTATAATCTCATCCAGAACCTGACGGCGATCGAAAACGTGGAGATCGCTTCCGAGATCTGCAAAGATCCGTTGGACGCCGCCAAGACGCTGGAAAAGGTCGGGCTCTCCGCGAGGATGCGCAACTTTCCCGCGCAGCTTTCGGGGGGCGAGCAGCAGCGCGTCTCCATCGCGCGAGCCATCGCCAAAAATCCTAAGATGCTCCTCTGCGACGAGCCGACGGGCGCGCTCGACTACGAGACTGGCAAAAACATCCTGCGGCTGCTGCACGATTTCTGCCGCGAGTACGAAAAGACCGTCATCGTCATCACGCATAACCAGGCGTTTACGCGTATGGCAGACCGCGTCATCCACATCAAAAACGGCAGAGTCTCTGCCGAAGAGGTCAACGAACATCCCGAGGACATCGCGTCTATCGAGTGGTGAGCGGCGGCATCGCGGCGAAGGAGGCGGCGCATGAAAAAATTCGGAAAGAACATCGCAAAAGAATTCAGGTACAGTTTCGGCAGGTTTGCGGCGATCATGGCGATCGTCGCGCTCGGCGTCGGGTTTTTGATCGGCGTCATGCAGGCGACGCCGGACATGAAGCGCTCGATGGATCTTTATTACCGTGAGGCGGATGCCTATGACATCGACGTCAAGGGCGCGTACGGGCTGACCGAAGAGGACGTCGGCGCCATCCGCGCGGCGGAAAACGCGGAGGGCGAAAAACTTGCGGAGGCGGTCATGCCCGTCCTCTCTACGGACGTGATGGCGGAGGCGCGCGGAAAGGAAGTCGCGGCGCGCGTCATCGGGCTGGATCTTGCCGAAGTGCGTTCGGGGAGGGCGATCAACCGCTTCGAACTGTTGGAGGGGGAATATCCGGACGCCCCCGGCGAAGTGGTCGCCGAGCGCTCCAACAATTGGCTGGAAGAATTTTCTATCGGGGATACGATCGAACTTTTGGCGGACGGGCAGGCGCAGTACGGGGATATTTATACGGCGGAGACGTTGACTGTGGTCGGCATCGTCGATTCTCCCGACTATTATTTTAAGGACGGAAGGGAGGTCACGACCATCGGCGCGGGCGTGGTGGGCGCCGTCCTGTACGGGCAGGCGTATGACAGCGCGGAGGGCGCGGGCGACGGGCTGTATGACCTCTCCTCCGGAGAGCTGTTCGGCTTTTTGGAGCAGTTCGCCGATATGCCCGTGCGCTACACGGATTGTTGGGTGCTGCTCGCCGGTTCCGACGATCATGAGATGTTCACGGACGGATACCGCACCTTCGTGCTCGAGGCGGCGGACGTCTTTTCTTCGCTCGGCGCCCGCATCAGCGGGGAACATAATGCCGCCATCGGGGAGGCGAACGAACTGCTTGCGGGGTTCGGCGTCGCCGCTTCCGTGCCGGAAGGGGCGCAGTGGTACGTTCTCGGCCGCGCGGATTCCAACGTCAGCTATGTCAGTTTTGATCTGAACGTGGAAAAGGTGGAGGACATCGCGGGTATCTTTCCCGTCTTTTTCATCCTCGTGGCGGCTTTGGTGGCGCTCACTTCGATGACGCGCATGGTGGAAGAGGACAGGATGCAGATCGGTACCTTCAAGGCGCTCGGTTACAGCAACGCGAAGATCATGTCCAAGTATCTCCTGTATTGCTGCCTGGCGAGCTTTATCGGCTGCGTCGCGGGCATCTTGATCGGCTTCAGCCTGCTGCCCAGCATCTTTTGGCGCGCCTATGCGACGATGTATCAGCTCCCCGGTCTGTCCCTGCTGTTCAGCCCGTGGTTCGCGCTCGCCGTCTTTGCCGTCGCTTTGGCGGGTACTGCCGTCGTCACGGCGATCGCCTGCCGTTCCTCTTTAAAAGAAAAACCTGCGGCGCTCATGCAGCCGAAGGCGCCCAAACCGGGCAAACGCATCCTGCTCGAGCGGGCGGGCTTCTTTTGGAACAGGCTCAAATTCAAGTGGAAGGCGACGGTGCGCAACATCTTCCGCTACAAGCGGAACATGATCTTGACCATCCTCTCCGTCATGGGCTGTACGGCGCTGATCCTGACGGGCTTCGGGCTGAGCGATTCGGTGGACGCGGTGCAGGATATCCAGTATGCAGAGATCATCCGCTATGACGCGATCGTCGAAGTGGATCTGTCTGCCGAGGCGGGCGAGGAGAACACGCTCGACGGGTTTCTCGCCGCGGAGGGGACGCAGTCTGTGGGCGTATATGCGGAGAACGGGCAGTTCGTGAAAGGGGACGCGCGCGAGAGCATCGAGCTGTACGTCGTCGACGCGGAAGACGCGGATGCTGCGGAAAATTTCCGTGCCCTCGTAGAGCTGCGTACGCGCAAAAGATCTGCTGCGATCGATCTCGGCGCAAAGGGGCTGATCCTGCCGGAAAACATCGCCGAGGTGTACGACGTCTCCGTCGGGGAAACGGTGACATACATCTCCGCGGCGGGGCAGGCGCACGAAGTGCCCGTGGCGGCGATCTGTGAATATTATACGGGCGCGGTCGCCTATATGAGCGAGGCATACTTTGCCTCCCTCGAACCGGAGACGGAGATCTCGGTCAACACCTTCTTCGTGCGCTCGGGCGTGCAGGATACGGGTGCGGCGGCGGAGATCTTGCTGCGCGACGGGCGGGTGACGGGCGTCGAATTTACCGACGATTCTCTGGAGACTTTCCGCAGCCTCAGTTCGACGATGGGGCTGGTGATCGCGGTGCTCGTCATCAGCGCGGGCGCGCTTGCGGCGATCGTCCTCTACAACCTGACCAACATCAATATTGACGAGCGCAAGCGGGAGATCGCCACTTTGCGCGTGCTCGGATATAATAAACGGGAGACGGCAGGCTATATCTATCGCGAAAGCGCCCTGCTGACCATCGTCGGCACCTTGCTCGGGCTGCTGCTCGGCTTCCTTCTGCACATGTTCATCTGCAGCCGCGTGGACAGCGTGATGATGATGTTCGGGCGCTCGATCGGCGCACTCAGCTATCTGTGGGCGTTTTTGCTGACCGTCGCCTTTGCGTCGATCGTCTACGCGTTCATGCTCATCAAACTCAACAAGATCAATATGGCGGAATCGCTCAAATCCAACGAATGAGCGGGGGGGGATACAATGGAAAAGGAAGAACTCCGCGAACGGCTCATGTGCGTATTGCGGAAGATGTACAAGATGGATATCATCGTGCAGCTCATGGAATTTGTAGAGGGGGAAACGGCGGTGCTCGGCTGTCTGACCGGGCACGAAGGGCCGATGAACCCTTCGCAGCTGAGCGAAGAGATGCACATCAGCCGTGCGCGCACGGCGAACATCCTGCGCGCACTGCGGCGGAAAGGGCGCATCCGCATGGAGATCGACGACGACGACCGCCGCAAGATGCACGTGGAGGCAACGGCGGAAGGGCGCGCTTTTTATGAGAAAAAGCTCGCCTTTCTCGGCCGCTATTTCGACGGCTATATCGGCGTGCTCGGAGAAGAGGACACCCGCGCGCTCATCGGTCTGCTCGACAAGACGGTGGAAAGCGAGGCGGTGTTGAGGCAAAAAGGAGTTTTAAGGGAGGAGAGAACATGATCGGCAACGAATCGGGCGAAGATTATCTCGAGGCGATCTTGCGCCTTTCGGCGCAGAAGCAGGACGTGCATTCCGTGGAGGTGGCGCGCGAACTGGGCGTTTCCAAGCCCGCCGTGACCAAAGCGATGCGCATCCTGACGGGGAAAGGGTATGTCGTCATCCGCGACAACCACATCCACCTGACGGAGAGCGGCAGGGAGTATGCCGAAGCCGTGTACGGCAAGCATAAGATGTTCACGCGCTTTTTCGTCATGCTGGGCGTAGACGAACGCACCGCGGAAGCGGACGCCTGCCGCGCGGAACATGTTTTAAGCGAACAGACGTGCGATGCGATCCGCCGTTTTATGGAAAAGCGGGGAGGATAGCCCGGCTGCGGAATGGGTCAAGCAGGCAGTTACATATAGTAGAGGTATCCTTTATCGCGGAGGGTACCTCTATGTTTTTTGAGTTTCTGCACGCGCTCTTCGGCAAGATCCTCTTTTTTACGTCGGCGATCGGGGGGAAGGGGTCTTTTCCCAAGCCGCTTCCGCCCGAAGAGGAGGCAAAATACCTGCGCCTCGCCGCAGAAGGGGATAAAGCGGCGAAGGAGATGCTCGTCAAGCACAACATGCGCCTGGTGGCGCACATCGTCAAAAAATACAGCGGGGCGGCGGAAACGGACGACCTCATTTCCGTGGGCAGCATCGGGCTGATCAAGGCGATAGACACCTACCGGCCGGGGAGAGGCACCCAGTTGGCGACGTATACGGCGCGCTGCATCGAAAACGAGATCCTCATGCTCATCCGCAGCAACAAAAAACACCGCGGCAACGTCTACCTCTTCGACCCTGTCGGCGTCGACAAGGAGGGGAACGAACTGACGCTGATGGACCTGCTGTTTGAAAAGGAGGACGGTGTCTTTCAGGCGGTGGAATCGGAGATGGTGCGCGAAAAGTTCATGAAGGCGCTCGAGGGCGCGCTTACCGAGCGGGAATATACCGTTCTGTGCCTCCGTTACGGGCTGAAAGGGGGAGCGCCCATGCCCCAGCGTGAGGTGGCGGCATTCTTGAAGATCTCCCGTTCGTACATTTCCCGCATCGAAAAACGGGCGATCGAAAAGATGCGCGCCTCTATCCGCAAGAGCGATTTTTTCGGGTGAGGGAGAAAGGCGCGCGTTTGTGCGCGCACGGCGCGGTTTTTTTCGGAAAAACTGTTTACAGGGCGCGGTTTCCGTGTTATAATAGGACAAAAGGGGGCGGGTCGGCGTCTCCCGCGCGCGGGACAAGCCCGCCGGTTTGGAGGGCTATGGTCTGTTCCGTCTGTAAAAAAAATATGGCGACGCACCGCATCGAAAACGAAGGAGGGGAGGTCTTTCTCTGCGACGACTGCTTCGAGCGCCTCGGCGCGGCGGCGGAATACGGCGCCGATCCGGGACTGTTCGTTTCGTTCATGGGCATCGAAGGGGAAGCGGAGCGCCGATGTCCCGTCTGCGGGACGACGCTTTCCCGCTATTCCGCGACGGGGCTGGTCGGCTGTGCGCATTGCTACGACGTGTTCCGCGACGAGTTGCTGCCTTCCATACGCCGCATCCACGGCAGGCCCGTGCACGTCGGCAAGCATCCGCTCGGCGACGGCAAGTTTTTTGAACTGCTCGAAGAGCGCAAAAGGCTGCGCTCCGAGCTCGAGCGCGCCGTCAAGGAAAACCGCATGAAGGACGCGGAGCGGCTCAACCGCGACATCCGCGAGATCAGCAAGATCCTGCATCGCGGCGACTTTGAAGGGGGAGAGGATGAATAACATCGAAAGCACCGTCATCTCTTCCCGCATCCGCCTTGCGCGCAACCTTGCCGACTATCCTTTTCCAAACCGCCTGCGCGGCGTGCGGCAGGCAAAAGAGATCATCCGCATCGTCAGCGGCGCCATGAGCCGCATCGGCGAATTCAAACTCTATTACATGGACGAGATCGAAGACAGCGTGGCGATGTCCCTGCGCGACGATCATCTCATCAGCGACGAGTTGGCGGCAAACAAAAAGTTCGGCGCCGCCCTCATCGACGAGGGGGATATCGGCGACGGTGTGACGGATAAGATCTCCGTCATGATCAATGAAGAAGACCATCTGCGCGAACAGTACATCGTGCGAGGCCTCAACCTGAACACGGCGTACCTTCGCCTGTCTGAACGGGACGACGCCCTCTCGCGCATGGTGCGCTTTGCTTTCGACTCCAAACTCGGCTATCTGACCGCCTGTCCCACCAACCTCGGCACGGGGCTGCGCGCGTCGGTGATGCTCTTTTTGCCGGGGCTGACGCGCATGAACAAGATGGGCAAACTGTTCCGTGAGATCTCCCGTCTCGGGCACACCGTGCGCGGCGTGTACGGGGAGGGGAGCGCGGCGGAAGGGTATATGTATCAGATCAGCAACGAGGTCACCCTCGGCGTCACGGAAGACTATATCCTCTCCGAGGTGCAAAAGGCGGTGTTGGGCGTCGTGACGATGGAGACCAAGGCGCGGCGCGAACTCGTTTCCGAGGATTATATCGGCGTCAAGGACGAATGCCGCCGCGCTTACGGCATCCTTACCCATTGCGAAAAGATCTCGTATAAAGAATTTCTCAAACTCATATCCGACGTCAAGCTGGGCGCGGCGCTCGGCTTTGTCGATATCGAGGACGCGGCGCTCATCGACGGGCTCATCGCCTCGCTGCGCCCTTCCAATCTATCCCTGTTGAGCGACACGGCGCTCACCGCCGCCGAGAGGGATGTCCTGCGCGCGGAAAAATGCCGCGCGGCGCTCGGCGGGCCGGGCTGAATACGGAGACGTGCATGAATTATTTTGAAAGATTTTCCATCAACCTGCAAAAGGTGCTCAAATTGTCGCTGGAAGCGGCAAAATATTACGGCAGCAGTTATGTCGGAAGCGAACATATCCTCTTCGGTATCCTCAACGTGCCGGAATGCCGCGCCTGCAAGATCCTGCGGGCGGCGGGCGTTTCCGAGCCGGAATACCGCAGCGCCTTCGTGCGCACGCTGGATAAGCGCGTCAAGATCAGCGGGTTTACCCCCCGTACGAAGGATATGTTCGAAAAGGCGTCCGAATACGCCGTCAATTATGACGGCGCGGGCGCGAGCGTCGGTTCGGAATACATGCTGCTTGCCATCATCGCGGACGAAGATTCGGTCGCGGTGCGCCTTTTGAAGTCGTTGGGCGCGGATATCGACGCCATCGTGGCGGCGCTCGAGGCGGAGATCGGCGACGATTATGCGGACGAGGAGGACTACGGCTACGAAGCGCCGCCTTCATTCCGCCCCGCGTCTTATGCCAAGGCGCAGCCCCAGCGGGAAGCGGCGCCGGGGGCGGCGGGCGGCAAACCGGGGAAGGAGAACGCTTTCCGCTTCGGCATAGACCTCACGCAGAAGGCGCGGGAGGGCAAGGTCGACCCCGTCATCGGCAGAAAAAAAGAGATCGACAAGATCATCCAGGTGCTTTCCCGCCGCACGAAAAACAATCCCGTACTGATCGGCGAGCCGGGCGTCGGCAAGAGCGCCGTCGTCGAAGGGTTGGCGCAGGCGATCGTCAAGGGGGAGGTGCCGGATCTGCTGCTCGGGAAGACGGTGTTTTCGCTCGACCTTCCGGGCATGCTCGCGGGGGCGAAATACCGCGGGGATTTCGAAGAGCGCCTCAAAGAGACGATCGAGCAGATCCAAAAGAGCGGCAGCGTCATCTTGTTCATCGACGAGATCCACAACATCGTCGGCGCGGGCGCGAGCGCGGATAATTCGATGGACGCGGCGAACATCTTAAAGCCCATGCTCGCGCGGGGAGAGCTGCAGACCATCGGCGCGACGACCATCGACGAATACCGCAAATATATCGAAAAGGATCCCGCGCTCGAACGCCGCTTTACGCCCGTCTACGTCGAACAGCCGAGCGTGGAAGAGACGATCGAGATCTTGCGCGGGCTGCGCGATAAGTACGAAGCGCATCACAAAGTCGCCATCAGCGACGAGGCGCTCGTGGCGGCGGCAAGTCTTTCCGACCGCTATATCACCGACCGCTTTTTGCCGGATAAGGCGATCGATCTCATCGACGAAGCGGCGAGCCGCGCCCGTCTGGACAGCTATAACGGCCCCGCGGGCGTCAAGGAAAAGGAAGCGGAGATCGAAAAACTGAACGCGGAAAAGGGCAAGGCGATCCGCCGCGACGATTTCCGCCGCGCGCAGGAGATCTTCGATCAGGTCAAACAGCTGGAGGCGGAGATCGAAAAGATCCGTGCCGATTGGGAAAAACACCGCGGCGAAGCGCGGGCGACCATCGGTTCGGACGATGTGGCGCGCATCGTCAGCGGCTGGACGGGGGTGCCCGTCGTCAAACTCACCGAGGAGGAGAGCCACAAACTTTTGCACCTCGAGGAGGAACTGCATAAGCGGGTGATCGGGCAGGACGAGGCGGTGAGCGCGGTCGCCAAGGCGATCCGCCGCGCGCGCGCGGGGCTCAAAGACCCGGATAAACCCATCGGCTCTTTTATCTTTGTCGGCCCGACGGGCGTGGGCAAGACGGAACTTTCCAAGGCGCTGGCGGCGGCGATGTTCGGCGATGAACGGCTGATGATCCGCTTAGACATGAGCGAATACATGGAAAAACATTCGGTCAGCAAGCTGATCGGCGCGCCGCCGGGATACGTCGGCTTTGACGACGCGGCGGGGCAGCTCACCGAAAAGATCCGCCGCAAGCCCTATTCCGTCGTGCTCTTCGACGAGATCGAAAAGGCACACCCGGACGTGTTCAACATTCTCTTGCAGATCCTCGACGACGGAAGGCTGACGGACAGCAAGGGCAGGGTTGTCAGCTTTAAAAACACCGTCGTGATCATGACCAGCAACGTGGGGGCGAGCATGGTCAACAAGATGCCCAGGCTCGGCTTTGCCGCTGCGGACGGCGGGGGCGAATACGAAAAGATGAAGGACGACATCACCGAAGCGCTCAAAGCCCAGTTCAAGCCGGAATTTTTGAACCGCATCGACGAGATCATCATCTTTCATAAACTCAGTCGCGAGGACGCGGGCAAGATCTGTGCCCTCTTCCTCGGCACCCTCACGGAGCGGCTCAAGGGCCGCGGCATCGAAGTGCGCGTCTCCGATGCCGCCAAAGATAAACTCCTCGACGAGGGGTATGACGAAGTGTACGGCGCGCGCCCGCTCAGGCGGGTCATCCAGCGCCGCATCGAGGATGCGCTCAGCGAAGAGATCCTCATGAACCGCGTCGCTTCCGGGCAGACGGTGGACATCGGCGTCAAGGACGGCGCCTTCACCTTTACGCCCGTAAAATAAATTGCCGGAGGTATGGTATGCGCATTGAAATCATGGAAAAGAACTGTAAGGCGAGCGAAAAACTCGCCGGCATCGTGCAGAAAAAGATCGGCCGCCTGGAAAAATATTTCGACGACGATTCCGTCTGCACCGTCTACTTAAAGCAGGACAGCAAGTTCTGCACGACCGAGGTGACTATTTTATATAAGGGGAACATGATCCGTGCGGAAGTGACGGGGGACAATTTTTACGACGACATCGACGCCGTTCTGCCCAAGATCGAAAATCAGATCTACCGCCACAAATCCAAGTTGGAAAGCAAGCTGAAAAAGGACGCCTTTTTCGATAAGCGTCTGTTTTTGGAGGAGGCGGACGTGCCCGTCGGCAAGCTGGTGCGCACCAAGACCTTCCCGCTCACGCCCATGACGACGGAGGAGGCTGTCGAGCAGCTCGATCTGTTGGGGCACAGCTTTTATATCTTTCAGGATGCGGATACCAACGAGGTGCGCGTCGTTTATCTGCGCAAAAACGGGGACGTAGGCTTGATCATTCCCGAAAAAGCGAAGTAATCTGTCAGGCATAAATAAAGGATAAAATCGAAAAAGGACGGGCCGAGTGTGTGCCCGTCCTTTTTCGGATCTGTCCTTGCCGGCGGCAGAGGAAAAATTTTCCGCGGCGGCATTTTCCGATTTTTTGCGGCGCGATCGCATACAATAGTGGTATGATCTGTGTGTCCGGCTTTATCGGAAAGGTACGCGCGGCGTACGGGTATCTCGCTTCCAAAAAATATACCACCCTGGCGGGGACGATGGCGTTCTTCCTCGTCCTTTCCATCGTGCCTTTTCTCTTTTGGCTGACCCTCATCTTTGGCAGGCTGAACATAGATTACGAGCCGATCTTTGACCTGGAGATCTTTGCGGGCATCCGCGAATTGCTCTTTTATCTGCGCGATTCGGCAAAGAGCGCGACGGCGGGCGCATCCGTTTTGCTGCTTGCCACCACGCTCTATTCGTCCACCAATCTCTTTTACCATATGCGCCGCAGCGGAGAGATCATCTACGATTACAAACGAAAAAAAGGGGGCATCGTGCTGCGCTTTTCCGCGCTGGTGCTCATCTTTCTCGTCATGCTGCTGCTCCTTGCGGAGGCGGTCTTTTTTCTCCTCTGCAGCGCCCTGCTCAGGCGCGCCTTTCCTTCTTTTCTCGCCCGCCTCGGCGTCTATGCCGTGCTCGGCGTTTTGGCATTCTTTCTCATCGTCCTGCTCAACCTCTATGTCTGTCCGTACCGCGTCGGCATTTCCGACGTCGTATGGGGAAGCCTCGTCACCCTGTTCATCGGCGGGATGGCGTCTTTCGGCTTTACCGTCTATCTCACCTTCGGCAGCGTGGAAAAACTGTACGGCGCCGTCGCTCTCTTTATCGTCTTTCTGCTCTGGCTGTATGTGCTGATGACTTGCTTTGTGGTGGGGGCGATCCTCAATTGTTATCTGCTCGGGAGGGATAAAAACGCGCGGATGAAGCATAAAAAGTTCTGAAAGGCAAAAAAACATTTGCAACAAAAGAGCGTTTCATGTATAATAAAGACAAACAATTTACAAAAGAGGCGGAGGCAATCATATGTATCGATTGTTTTGCGATTCCAACTGCGAGCTGTGGCATACCGAAGCGGAAGCGTTCGGCCTGCACGTCATCCGTATGCCGTACGTTCTGGACGGACAGGAATATTTTTATGACCTCGGTAAAGAGACGGATTTTGCGCATTTTTATCGGCGGATGCGCGAAGGGGCGGTGCCCACGACGTCCGCGATCAACGAGCAGAATTACATCGACTATTTCGAGCCGGTGCTGGCGCAGGGGGAGGATATCTATTACATCACGTTTTCGCACAAACTTTCGGCGACCTTTGAAAGCATGGACAGGGCGATCGCGGCGCTGAAAGAAAAATATCCGGACAGGGCGATCCGCACTTTTGACACAAAGTCGATCAGCCTCGGCGCGGGTTTTCAGGTGCGCATGGCGGCGGAAAAATATGCGGAAGGCGCCACGATGGACGAGCTGGAAGCGTTTCTGACGGAAGTGCGCGCGCATACGCATGTCTATTTTGTCGTCGACGATCTCATCTATCTCAAGCGTGGCGGCAGGATCTCGGCGGTGACGGCCGCTTTCGGCAAGCTTCTCGGCATCAAGCCCCTGATCACGGTCATGCCGGACGGTTCGCTGCAAAACGTGGGCAAGATCAAGGGGTCGAAAAAGGTGTTTGCGGAATTTGTCCGCCTCATGCGGGAAAACGGCTTCGATCCCTCCAAACGGGTCGAAGTGATGCAGGCGGACTGCCCCGAGACGGGCGGCGCCTTTGTCGCGGCGCTGCATGAAAATTTCGGAGATATCCGCATCGATCATCAGATCGTGGGGCCGGTCATCGCCTCTCATTGCGGGCCGGGTACGCTCGGGCTGATCTTCTACGGGGATAAAATACAGAACGGGTAATAATCGTTGAAAAGGTCGTTCGCGCCCGCTGCGGCGTTCCTGCTCTTCCTCGCTTTTTGTCTGGCGGGGTGCGCGGGGACGGGCGGCGGGCATTCTCATCTGCAAGAAGGATATTTTGTACAGCTTTCCGTGGCGAGAGAGGACGTGCGCGTGGACGGGGCGCTCCTTTCCGAGGAGGAGTTTTCCGCGCTCGAAGGGGAGCTTTTTGCGCTCGTGCGTTCCCTCGAGGAAGCGTTCAGCCTCGAGATCGAAGGGAGCGACTTGTCCCGTTTGCGCGATGCCGCGGCGGGGGAAACGGTCGCCGTCTGTGAGGATACGGAGGCGCTGTTTTCTCTGTCCGAAGAGTTGGCGGACATGACGGACGAAAAATTCACGCCCGCGCTTTTGCCGCTGACCGAATTGTGGGGTTTTGCGCCCGCCGACGCGGGCAGTTATAACGACGCTCGCCCCGAACCTTCCGCGCAGGCGCTCGCGGCGGCGAGGGAGGCAAGTTCGCTTTCCCTCTTTTCCGCGGTGGGGGGCGGTATCGTCAAGGCGGACGGGCGCGCGGCGCTCGATCTCGGCGGCATCGCCAAGGGATATATTTGCGATGCGGTCGTATCCTTTCTGCGCGAGCGGTACGCGGGGCATGCTTTGGACGGGATCGTGAAGATCTCCTCCTCCAATTCCGCCTACCTCGGCAATGCGCGGCGGGAGGGGGAGGCGCAGGGCTATACCGTCGGTATCGAAAACCCGCGCAGGCTCTCCACGGGCGTGGCGGACGGCTTGTTTTTGGTGGACGTGGCGGATGCCGCCGTCACGACCAGCGCGGACAATTATCGCTTTTATGTGTGGGAAGACAAGATCTATCCGCACATCATCGACGAGGAGACGGGCAAGCCCGCCGACCGCGGCATCATCGGCGTGACGGTCGTCGTGCCGGAGACGGCGCATCCCTATGCCGGGGCGCTTGCCGACGCCCTTTCCACGGCGGCGTTCTGTATGCCGCTCACGGGCGCGCTCTCCTTTTTGGAAGAAATGGCGCAGGCGTATGGGCTGGGCGCGGTGATCGTCGCGCGCGATTTCCGTTACTATGCCGTGGGGGAAGTGCATGTTCTCGGCAGAAAGGACTACGCCAGCTATTGCAACCGCTATCTCGGCACGCAGTATGATGTCGGAGAGATAGAAGAAGTGTTTACGGAAGGGGACGCGGACGCCGCTTCCGACGAGGTCTTGCCCTGCGCGCAGGAGCTTGCATATATCGCCCGCGTAAAGGAAGTGCTGTACGGCGCATGAACAGGGAGCAGAAGATCGAAAGGATCCGTAAGGGGAAATTTTTTGCCGTCGGCGATCTGGCGGTGCTTGCCGTCTGTGTTTTGCTGACGGCAGCTTTTACCCTGCTCTCTTTCGGCTTTGGCAAGGAGGAGGGGGAGCGGGTGGAGATCTTCTCGTTCGGAAAGGAGATCGCCGTTCTGCCCCTCGATGAGGATGCCGAATACCTATATACGGTGCGCGGAGGCGAGGGTCGGCTCGTCCGTGTGATGATCGACGGATACGAAGGGTTTACGGACGGCAACCTCATACGCGTGCAAGACGGCAGGGTATGCGTGGCGGCGGCGGACTGCCCCGATCATACCTGTATGCTGATGGGGAACATTGCGGGAGGCGAGATCCTTTGCATGCCGCACGGGTTGACTGTCAAAGTGATCGGCGGTTTGGAGGGGGGAGCATGAAGCATTTTACCGCTCGGCGCGTCGCCTCGCTCGGCGTGCTGCTCGCTTTGGCGAGTACGCTGTTTATCGTCGAATCATTGCTGCCTCCGCTGCTGCCGATGGCGCCGTATGTCAGGATCGGGCTTGCCAACAGCGTGGTGCTGTTCGTCATAGTCGTCTTCGGAGCCGCGGACGGGCTTCTCTTTGTTCTCCTGAAAAATGCGGTCACGGCGCTCGCCGTGTCTCCGTTCGTTTTGCCCTTCAATTTGGCGGGCAGCCTCGCCGCCTATCTCGCGATGACGGTATTGTATCTGCTGTTCCCGAAGGTCAGCCTCGCGTCTGCCAGCGTCGCGGGGGCTATCTTGAGCAACATTGCCCGCACGGCGGTCGCCGTTTTGCTCATGCGGGCGGGCTCCCTCTTTATCCAGCTGCCCGTCATCTGTGCGTTCGGAGTGGCGGCGGGCGTGATCGTCGGCGTTTTGACAACTTTCCTGATAAAATACCTGCCCGAAAGATTGACAAAATTTTCGTAATATAGTAAAATAATTAACTGTAACGCAGAGATGGCGGAGCGGTCGAACGCGCACGACTCGAAATCGTGTTTACCCCCATAAGGGTAACAAGGGTTCAAATCCCTTTCTCTGCGCCAAGGCGATATAATAGTCATATTTGGTAGATATGTCTATTATGTTTGGGCGGCGGCTTCGGTTCGGCGAGATCGTTTGGAGGCGATTGGCGAACCGAGGCCGCTTTTTTTGATTTATCGGCATAAAATGAATGCGACTTTAATGCAAGTCACGGCTAAAAATGGGTACGATTTGGGTACGATTTTGTCGTGGTTGCGATGAAATTATCAATAATTTTCAATATTTCGGCGCATTTTTCGCGCATAATGCGCTTTTTATCATTTTCCGAAATATCTCCGCACAAAAACGTCGCAAGATCCAGCTGTTCGGGATGGGTATAGTACCGCAGCGTCGCCGAGATCAAGGCGACAAAACCCTCCATCATGGACTGCGCCGTTGTGGAGTTGGAGCCGGACGCAGCAAATATCCCTGCGCCACCTTTGACGGCGACCGCATGGTAAGCGGAGCGGACGCGGGCACAAATATCGTATATAAATATTTTGATTTTGACGGCGCGAAGGCGGTATCGCTCACCGTGGGCGGCACCATAAAGATCGCGGAA